>VGTX01000008.1 GCA_016874315.1 Gammaproteobacteria bacterium
TTCGCGATGCATTATGTTTCCTTTATCTTCATAATCTTGTGAGCAAGATAAATTGACTCTTCTTATTAAGTCGCTGTAATGTTACAATGACTTAACAAACGTGTAACTGTCGCATATTTATGGAACATAATAATCTTTATCAAGAAGCATGTGAGTTTTTTCCTGGCGGTGTTAATTCGCCAGTTCGATCTTTTAAAATGACTGGATTGTCTCACCCTTTATTTATCCGAAGTGCACATAAAAGCTTTGTGATTGATGAAACAAATCGTTGTTTTTTAGACTTTGTCGGGTCATGGGGTCCAATGATTCATGGGCACTCGCACCCTAAAATTGTTGAGGCTGTAACAGCCAGCGCTAAAAAAGGGCTATCCTTTGGAGCGCCAACACAAAAAGAATCACATTTAGCTGCACTTATTCGAGAATCATTCCCTCAAATGGAATTAATGCGCTTTACCAGCTCAGGTACTGAAGCAGCGATGACTGCAATTCGATTGGCAAGAGCAGTTACTCAGCGCCCTCGTATTCTAAAATTCCAGGGATGCTACCATGGCCATAGTGATAGCCTTCTAACAGATATTGGATCGGCAGGAGCCTCTGTTGATGGAACATTAACATCAAATGGCCTCCTACAAGACACAATGAATTATACGGATTCAATACCGTTTAATGATATTTCAGCACTATTAAACTATTTTAAAACGTATTCTAAAAGTATTGCTGCAGTTATCATTGAACCGATTGCAGGTAATATGGGCTGCATTCCTGCAACTGTAGATTTCATTTCAACATTACAAACTCAGTGTAATCTTCACGGCACATTGCTTATTGCTGATGAGGTGATGACTGGATTTAGAGTTGATTTTTCAGGAGCAACAGCTTTATACCCTAATTTTAAACCTGATTTAATCTTGTTAGGGAAAATTGTTGGAGGCGGCGTACCAATGGGAGTAATTGGCGGTAAAAAAGAATACCTTAGTCAATTGGCTCCAACAGGCAACGTTTATCATGCAGGCACGTTATCTGGTAATCCTCTTGCTGTTTCTGCTGGAATTGCTTCGCTTGAACTTATTAGAAAAGATAATTTCTATGCGCAATTGCATGATAAAACAGCTTACCTTTGTGAATCTGTTGTTGATTTAATTCGACCATTTGATCTGCCTATGCAAGTGCATTATAGAACTGGAATGTGTAGCTTCTTTAATTTGTCACAAGCACCCATGAATTTTGAGGATGTGTCTAAGCAATCTGTTGAGCATTTTCAAGAATTTTTTGCTGAGTTGCTTAATAAAGGAATTTATTGGCCTCCATCATTATTTGAAGCGTGCTTTATTTCTCAAGCACATACTTACGATCATTTGAAAGAAGCAAGTAAGAAAATTGCACATAGCTGGATTTTTGCAACAAGAAAAATTGCTCAAAAACATGCTAACGTACATTATAATACTGAACCAGCAACTGCTGATATTTGACATTTACTTCACGAGTATTTAATCTGAAGAAGTAGAGCAGGGAAAGTTCTGAAGTTGATACAGCAAATACCGCAAGGATGTGGTGTTTGCTGTTAATTTCTTTTCGGAATAAACGTCCATAACAGTAATAGCGACAACCCTCCACAAGCCCAAATCGAGAATGGTAATCCTAAAAAGCTCTTTAGGTTATTACACCCTATATGCACAACAAAACTACCCTCATCCGTCCAATTTATTGGGCACGTTTCATGTACTCCAAGATCGCGCAACATAATCATATTAGATGCTAATAACGCAGACGATAAACATAGTCGTATTGATATAATGTTTCTATATATTAAACGTATGAATAAGAAAATTTGAGCTAATATACACCAAAAACAAAAAGTCTTAGCATACACCAGCGTCCAAGATATAAGTACCCCTACAATCAGCAAACATACTTTATAGTGCAAATTCTCTGCAAAAAAAAATCGATCTACCATTGAATAATTATGCCATTTCTGATGAAAATTATTTAATTGCAATATACTAGGCACTCTCCTTTAAAAGCTCGAGTAATCGGGCCCAATAATGCAATATCCTTGTGATTAATATTAACGGTCACATATCCGGTCTGTGTTATAACACGAATATTCTCTCGCGAAGACTGTTGTTTTTTCTGATAGGCAATCGCTGCAGCAATCGCTGCAGCGCCATGATTAAACACACGCCCAATATTCACATCTATAGATTCCAGTAAGATGTTTTTGTCTGAATCTAATGATACAAAAGACATTACAGCATATGTTTTTAAAAACTCTTCTTTAGATCGCGCCAATAAGCTTTTTTTAGCATCTTTAGAACAATCCCAAAATAAAATATGCTTCTCGCCACATACGATAACACTATCGGCCTGCCATTGATCGAATTGCAGTGCTTCCAAATGCGTAATATCATTAAGATTTGAAGGATGACTAACCTTTGTAACAGAATGTGAAATTAATTCTGAAACGAAAGAATGTTGATGACTTTGTATTAACAACTCTTTCTTTTTTAGTAAATTATAGTCATGAATATAATGCGTTAATGCACGCATTCCATTCCAACATGGGCTAGAGGCAATTACCCCATTCGCATAATACACTTGGTAAGTGAAGTCATAATTAACATCAACTGGCGGCTCTAGAATCAAAAGCTGATCGAACCCTATCCCTGTTTTTCTATTAGCGAGGCTCCGAACTAACGGAGCATCGATAAAGAAAGACTGTGTCAATCGATCAATAATCATAAAATCATTACCGAGTGCATGTACTTTCAGAAATTTCATAACATGCTGCATAACTGCCGACTCAAAATGTCGATCTCGATTGCTATCATTATAGCATTCTTATTCGATCACCTCATTATCTTCATCATCTAAAAAGCCACGAATTTCTGACGCGCGTGTCGGATGACGTAATTTTCTGAGTGCTTTCGCTTCAATTTGACGAATACGTTCACGTGTAACATCAAATTGTTTCCCAACTTCTTCTAGCGTATGGTCAGTATTCATGCCAATACCAAATCGCATACGAATAACCTTTGCTTCACGGGGTGTTAAAGAATCTAAAACCTTTTGCATAGACTCTCTTAATCCTTCACGAATGGCTAAGTCGCTAGGCGCTTCCGTTTGTGAATCTTCAAGAAATTCTCCTAAATGCGATTCATCATCCCCATTATCACCAATAGGTGTTTCCATAGAAATTGGTTCTTTAGCAATTTTTAAAACCTTTCGAATTTTATCAACAGGCAAATCCATCTCTTTAGAAAGCTCTTCTGGTGAAGGTTCGCGACCATTTTCTTGAGTCAATTGACGACTAATGCGATTTAATTTATTAATCGTATCATTCATATGTACTGGAATTCGAATAGTCCGACCCTGATCGGCAATCGAGCGAGTAATAGCTTGTCTAATCCACCATGTAGCATATGTAGAAAATTTAAAACCTCGACGATATTCAAATTTTTCCACAGCCTTCATGAGTCCAATGTTACCCTCTTGAATTAAATCCAGAAACTGCAATCCACGATTTGTGTATTTTTTTGCAATAGAGATAACAAGACGTAAGTTGGCTTCAACCATTTCTTTTTTTGCACGACGAGCCTGAGACTCACCAATTGAAACATCTTTAAAAATACGCTTAAGTTCTAAAATAGATAAACCAACACTTGCTGAATATTCTTGCATCCGCTCAAATTGCTCACGCAACTCTTCTTCCATATCCACAAGCTGCTCTTTAACACTTGGTTTAGCCATCTTAATCAAATCATTAAAAAGCTCTTTGAATTGTGAGTTTTTGTTAAGTACTGTCAACAATTCTTTTTGATTTAAGAAATATCGCTGAACTAGCAATTTAATAAAACTACGCTCAATATCACGAATAGCATCATATGGCACCCGAATACAATCAACCATACGTGTGATAGTTTGGTTTGTAAATCGAATCATCGTAAACGCATGAATTAAGGCATCGCGCTCTGAATCACCCTGATGCGCCTGGAAGGCTAACCATAATTGCTCTAATTCAGCAAATTTTTGCGCAGTTAATTCTGGATCTGGGCCTGAATCCTCTGGGGTCGCTGCACTTTCTTTATTTGAATCGGTCTCACCATCAGACTCTTCTTCGTCTTCTTCCTTTTCGTCCTCATCCAGCTCTTCATCAGTTTCTTTTAATTCAACTTCTGGCTCGACTAAATCATCAATAAGATCAGGATCGATAACTTGATTAAGTGCAAGGTCATCTTGCTCAGCAAGTAAAGGACTCTCTTCATCAGGGATATTATCATAGAATCCTATAATAAAATCCGCTAAGCCTGTTTCTGATTTTAAAGCCTCTCGATACAAATCAAAAAGCTCCGCTAAGACTCGGTGACACGGTGCAATAGTTACTAAAACTTGATGCACACCCTGCTCAATTCTTTTTGCAATATCAATTTCGCCTTTACGGGTCAAAAGATTCACAAGCCCCATTTCTCTCATATAAATCCGAACATTATCTGCACCGGAATGTGAGAAATCTTGATCGATTAATCCATTTTCAGACGAAGAATCTTCCGAGTCGATTTCAGGCTCGCTATCATAATCTCCTTCATCTTCGGGAGAGTGTTCATATATCGCAATCTCAAGATCGGAAAACATATTCATGATTTCGTCAACTTGATCGGGATCGTTAATATAATACGGCAAATTATCACTAATTTGTCGATGTGTGAGATACCCTCTCTCTTTACCTAAGGCAATAAGAGACTGCAATTGGGACTCATGTTGTTCAGGATCAATATCTTTCATTCTCAATCTCTCACTCAATCTTTATTCACACGAATACGAAGTAACTGAAGTTGTTCTCGCCATTCATGTTCTATTCCTTCTTCAGGCAATAATGCCAACAAAGAACGATGCTTTTGTTTTAACTGTTGCCATTCCGAATCATTTTCAATACTTTTATTAGCGAATGATTCAAACAATCGGCCTAACGGTCCGGATGCTGATAACATTTTTAAAGCAACACGCTCACCTTCTGTTAACCCATCCCATAAAGCAGGTTTTGCTGCGCATAACGTTGCAAACCACTCTAAAGGGGATATAGCACGTAATGCAGGCATCGCAATGCTCGGAGCATACGCAGCTCTATGGTTTTTTTTGGGCAGATACGAATCCAATACCTTTAATAAGGTTGTCCTAGCATCAGGATCTTCAATCGTTCTAATCAATTTCTTCGCTTCCGAAACGAAAACTACAATATTATCAACACTCTCAACTGGATAACGCTGTATAAGTTTCTGAAACAAATATTCACCTATTTTAACACGTTTTTGACATAAATTCACAAAACTTTGTCTACCATATGTTAATAAAAATGAATCAGGATCGTGATCGGCAGGTAACGTTACAAATGAAACATGCAATTTATGAGTATAAAATGGTAATAATAAACAGCAAGCCTTAAACGCAGCGTCTTGACCAGCCCGATCGCCATCAAAACAGAAAATTAACTCGCGACGATAACTTAACAATTTTTTTAAATGCTCTTCCCCGAATGCCGTTCCCATCGGAGCAACCCCACACTCAAATCCATGAAGTGCAAGTTGTAATACATCAAAATATCCTTCAACAATCAAAAATGATTTAAATTTACTATGCTCTAGTGATTGGCTTAGTCCATATAAAATCTGAGATTTTTTAAAAACTAGTGTTTCAGGGGAATTAATATATTTTGGATATTGTTGTGTCCGATCTTCTTTGACAAGACGTCCACCAAAACCAATAACATTCATCCCATTTGAGTAGATAGGGAACATTAGCCGATCAACAAATCGATTACAGGGCTGCTTTCTTGCACCAGCAACGACTAACCCCGCTTCTATTAACAAATCATGTTCTTTAGGGAAACGCTCAGCTAAAGAGGAAAATCCCTCTGACCATCCAATTTTATATTTTTTTACAAAAAAATCACTGACATTTCTCGCTGCCAACATTTGCCATGCCAAATGATTTCGTGGCAATAACAATAGCTGTGCGTGAAAAAAATCTGCTACCCTTGCAAGAATGTCTAATAACTGAGGTATTTTTCGATCTTCATGACTCTCTTTGTCATCTTTTATTAAATCATTTAGATGATAGTAGTCGGCAAGATATTCTACCGCCTGAGGAAAACTCATACGTTGATACTCTTTGACATAATCAAAAATATCCCCATCCTTTTGACATCCATAACAATGAAACCGCTGCCGATCGACATAAACATGGAAAGATGGTGTTTTTTCTTGATGAAAAGGGCAAAGACCTAAGTAGCTTTTTCCAGCTTTTTTTAAAGAAACGGAAGATCCGATCAGGGTTACCAAATCGGATCGGGCACGAATTGCTTCAATAACGAGAGAATAATCAGCCATTCGTGGAATGAACAGACTCAAGCTCTTTACGAATTACCGCACCAAGCTCTTTAGAAGAAGCTCTTCCTTCAATGTGCGGCTCTAACCACGCCATGATTTTTGGAATGTCACTAACAACCTGCGCTGAAACCTCACGAATCGCTTGCTGTACAAGTGAACTCAATTCTTCATGAGAAAATGGCTCTGGCAAGAATTCATTAATTACTGAGATTTCAAAATCTTCCTGCGCCGCAAGATCTGCACGATCTGCTTTTTGATATTGCAATAAAGAATCTTGTCTCTGTTTCTTCATATTTTGCAATATCTTTACAATACGTGCATAATCAAGCACACATCTTTCATCAACTTCAATTTGCTTCAATTCAGCGCTAACTAGTCTCAATACAGAAAGCCGCGTTTTATCAGCATTTTTCATTGCAAGCTTTATCTCTTGCATTAACCGCTCTTTCAAATCCATATTTGCCTTCACCCCATACTCAAGTTATTCGTGCGTACCTTTACAAAAAACATCCGCATTTTATGCTTCAGCTGTACCATTAGCCTCAGAAGGATTTTTTACTGGTGTAAGTGAACGGAATTTTTTAGCGGAACGAAATGCATGATGATGTCCTTGCATTGCATCTCTTGCATTTTTCTTTCTCCAGCGCTTAATTGCTGCTGCTTTTTCGCGTTGCTTAAGTTTGCTTGGCTTGACGTAATACTGACAATTCTTTACCGCAGCAAGAATTCCTGAACGTTCAACTGCTTTCTTAAATTTACGAATTAACCCCTCTGGATAAGAGTCATTCTCTTTGATTTTCACTATTGGCATGCTTTCTCCTCTTTACCACCTAATTAATTGCTCTTTTACAGAGCTTAAAGAATAATAATCTTTATTTTTTTTTAAATCCCCATTATCATAATCCAATAATAATTGAAAACTCAACGTTTTTGACAAAGTCTCTTATCTCATCTTTTCCGACGGAAAGATTCATCCTTGGCATTGAAACATCCTGCGATGATAGCTCAATATCTATATTAAACAATAAATATCAAGATGTTATCACAATCACACAGGCTCATTTAGAATGCTTACAGCCCTATCAAGGCATTATGCCAGAAGTTGCGTCAAGAGAGCATTGCCGCTATGTTCCTCTTTTATTATCACAGATCGAGAAAAAAATCCCTTTAAAAATGATCGATGCCATTGCGATCACTGCTGGCCCTGGTTTAGCCGGCAGCTTGCTCACTGGACATGCATGTGCGCGTACACTACACGCCCTTCTGGATATTCCATTAATACCCATTCATCACCTAGAAGGTCATTTATGCGCGATCTTCATTGAAGATCCATCACCTATTGTCTGGCCAGCACTTGGATTATTAGTCTCGGGAGGTCATACACAGTTGATTGAAATGGAAAAACCATTTTCCTATAAAATTATAGGACAAACAAGAGACGATGCTGCAGGCGAGGCCTTTGATAAAATTGCAAAATCAATAGGACTTCCATATCCCGGCGGCCCAGCTTTATCAAAATTAGCAGCTAATAGCACTTACTCGGAGCTATTTTCAATCCCTCTAATCAATGACAAAACAACTTTAGATTTCAGTTTTTCTGGATTAAAAACTCAAGCAACTCGATCGCCATTAAAAGATGAGCTACCTATGGAAGATTACTGTGCTATGGTTGAAAATACTATTGTTGAAGCATTATATGAAAAATGCTCCCTTGCTCTTCAATCGCTTCCTGAAACAAAAACAATTATTGTTTCAGGTGGTGTAGCATCGAATCCCTCACTTAGAAAAAAAATGCTTAAATTAGCCCAAAAACACCAATGCATCCTTCGCATACCATCCCCGAAATATTGTACTGATAATGGAACTATGATTGCTGCTGCGGCTAATTTTCAAATTGAACATAATGGCCCAGCTTTAACTAGATTAATGGGCACATATCCTCAGTGGATTTTGGGCCTGGAACCAACTAACATACGTTAACATACGTTTTCAAATTGTATTATGTTTTTCGGAAATATTATTTCTTTTCTGATAGGCTCAATTAATGGCTCAGTGCTTCTTGCATCTATTTGTAAATTATCTGATATTCGCAATCATGGATCTAAAAATCCAGGCACAACAAATGCAATCCGCACTCATGGACTCATTTTCGGGCTCACCGTGCTATTATTCGATAGCTCGAAAAGCTATGCTTCCATACTGTTAAATACCTACATGAACACTTCTAGCACGCCAAATTCTTGGGAAGCTTTATTATATGTAATCCTTGGTCATTGCTTTAGCCCCTTTTTATATGGCCAAGGAGGCAAAGGAGTTGCTGCATTATTTGGAGGTATATTTGCGATCGATGCCACACTCGGAGTATTTTTACTCGCCATATGGGGAATAGGATTCATAATCACCAAATGTTCTGCTTTAGGCGCAGCATCAACATTAATTGGATTAATATCCTGGAACATCTATTATGCGCATTCTATAGATTTGTGGCTTATTATTGCAATTATACTCTTACGTCACTCTTCAAACTGGCAAGAATTAATTTATGCCTTCGACAAAATAAGCACAGAAAATACCGAACCAAGCTGTCGAGGATCGAATAGCATACGCTCTTGTGAAAAAGGATCGATTTGATGCCAATCAAGTTTTTCTATGAGAAATTCTGCTAGTGAAGCAAAATAATTAACCCTCCCTCCTAATGCTATCCATTGTTCTGATAGATTTGTAAAATTGACATCATATGTCAAATCATATTGACCAGGATTGTTCCATTGATTATGAAAAAGCTGATGATTTCTAAATGCTCTAACTGGAGAGTGATT
Organism: Gammaproteobacteria bacterium; assembly: GCA_016874315.1. Taxonomy (GTDB): domain Bacteria; phylum Pseudomonadota; class Gammaproteobacteria; order Berkiellales; family Berkiellaceae; genus LLD-282. Next base: position 9,200 of record VGTX01000008.1, read on the forward strand.
GCCAAGTAATTGACTGTACTGAGGCTCTTGTTGACCATAATCAACAATCACACAATATTGACGGGTTCTTTTAAACAGCCACGTAATAAGGTGTTGATGTGGCTCCACATCAACAAAGCAAAAAGACTCTTCTGATATTGATCGGGATTTTTTTAAGCGTTTAGCGTATTCTTCCAGCCTACTATTAGTAAGTTGTGATTTTTTTATACTGCCATCTGAATCTCGCATCCATTCAAAAATTTTATCGTCAAAATATTCGCAAATATTAACGGGACAGCAGTCAAAAATCTCTTGAACGAAAATACAATCATACGAATCGACAGTATCATTTGAAAAAGATACATGAGAATATTCTTTAAACTGTTCTTTTAAACGATTTATTGTATTTTTGCTTCGATCTACTCCTAAATATGATAGATCTGAATATGTTTTGAGTGCAGATGCAAAACGCGCACTCCCTGGCCCTAATTCTAAGATAGACCGGAAATTATTTTTTATAATCCATTTGATTAAAAATTCATGATATCTTGTCTTTAAAGTGCTTGGCGTTATAAAGTGGTCTTCTAACGACTCATTTTCATAAAATCCATATATAGAATTAAATAACGCGCGCTCCATGTACTCCGATAAAGATTCCATGAAAATATACCTAATATAATTGAGCACCATTCAAACAATATAAATCATATCTACAGGTTTTTTGGTATCTTTCAATGATTACACAATTATTATTAAAAAGTCTTGGTGCATTTTTAGGTTGCTTAATCAATAAGCTTTGAATATGATGGCCTTTTAGCGCTTTAAGCAGTGAATCATCTTGTTGTCCGCCAAATAATCTCCGATCTTCATGATACAAGAGTTGCATAGATTTTTTAGATAAACTCCTTTTTGACTCAAAAAATAGCGGATCGCAGTAAATATATTCTATGATCTGGTGAGACTGTTTTTGAAGATATTCATCTAATGGCTGATGATGTACCTCAATAAAAGTTTGCGGAAATATGAATTCTAATGCATATTTCAAAAAAATAACTGGTAATTCTGCCCGCTCAATAGCAAAAATTTTGATACCAGCCAGTGCTAAGGTTAATGCCTCTCGCCCCCAGCCCGCAGTACCATCAATAAGTTCTGTAGGATATTTATTTTTTCTTTTAACCGCTGTTCGAATAAACCCATGTTGATCTTGCAACACCGTTTGATAGCATTCTTTAGCAGAATATACGCATTGACCGTGAACTATTAACAATAAATTATCGTCATCTAGCAGGAGATGATAGGGATGTCGTGCACATTCATCGTATGTTTCAACCCACTGCACAGGCCAAGGCTCTTTGGGTAACGTATTTGATTTGCTAAACGCTACCCAATGACCATTAAATATTAATTCCGAAGAAGCTGAAACCGAGTCAACCATTTATGTGTTGAAATATAAGCTGATAAGACAGAGAAGAGTAACACAAATCCAAGAACAATGCTCACTCTCTGATAATCTATAGTAGTAATTTGTGCAATTTGACTACCATATAATCCTTTTAAAATTGAAAGAGGTTTGACTAAAGAAAATCTCATCAATACGGTTGTCAGTAACGACATACCGATTCCTGCCAATCCCAAAAAAACGCCTTGATACAAATAAGGACGTCTAATAAATTCTCGCGATGCTCCTAAGTGATATAAAATAGAAATCTCTTGTTGATATCTATCCATAAACAACTTAATTGTATAATTAGTAATTAATAATACAAAACCAACTAAAAAAACACCTATCGATATGATTGTGATTTTTGCCAAACTAACGATTGTATGTAAAACATTAAAAGATTCTTGAGAAGCTGTAATATTCTTAATCAAGATATTGTCTTGTAGTTGATTCATTAAAACATTATGCTCTTGTGAAGATTTTAATACAGAGCTAGTCTTAATTGAAAATGTAACCTCATGATTTATATAATAATCATTTGGATTGTCAGCTGTGGTTGAGCGTTGCATTAATATCTGAGCATTTTTTTTCTCTACCGACTCTACTAATCCCTTATCAAGATAAGAATTCAATTGATTTTCTAATACCTCAATATTGTTTACCCCTTCTTCAGAAGGAATTAATATCCATTCTGATGAGTGCACTGTTTGATTTTGGATAACAGCTGCTTTAGAAAGTGAGATTGTAAAAAATAACAACATTGCAAGCGACAAGCCCATTAATAAAATCGCACCTGCGGTTTGATATGGTTGACGCATTAATCTTTGAAAAGCTAAGCTGGCTGCTATACGGTGCTCATCCCATAAATATTGCAATCTTGATGCTTTAGCAGCACGATTCTGTGTATTGTTTAAACTCATTGTGCTATCTCCTTTTTAATGGCCTCTTTTTTCACGCGAGGTTTACGCCAGCGATTGGCTTTATCTCTAATCGTCAAGCGGCCTTCATTAAGCTCAAAAGACCGATATGGGTTATTCTCCAATAAATACCGATCGTGTGTAGCGATAATCACTGTTGTGCCTTGTCGATTTAATTCGAATAACAATGCCATAATTTCAAGCGCACAATTTCGATCGAGATTGCCAGTTGGCTCATCCGCTAAAAGAATCAGTGGATCGATAATCAACGCGCGTGCAATTTCTGCTCTTTGTCTTTCACCCCCTGAAAGTTCAGGAAAAAAACTCTCAGCACGATCGATCAAACCAACCTTACATAATACAGCCTGAACACGAAGTTGAACCTCTGCTGAAGAAAAGCCACGCAATCTCAGCGGCAATCCCACATTTTCTGCCACTGTATAATCATCAATAAATCTTGGTAGCTGATGAACAAATCCAATCTTTCTGCGATATATATTTTGACCTTCCTTTGATAGGTCAGATAATTTATGGCCATTCATTATAATGGAGCCATCACTAGGATTATCTTGAAGAGCAACCATTTTTAGAAATGTGCTTTTGCCCGATCCAGAGGGTCCACTTAAAAAAACAAGCTCCCCAACATCAATGCTACAAGTAACATCGAAAAGGGCTTGCTTCCCTGGATAGTATCTTGATACATTTTGAAACCGCATGAGCACACTCATGGTCACTCCTTTTAGCCAGTATTAGCTTTTCTCCTATACTGAATTAAGTATATACTGACTTCTCCAATTTGCTTATTTTTCAAATAAATGAATTCATATCGGAAATCACAAGGGGCTTTGAATGGTATGTTTTTAGGATGTTCTAAATAAATAATTGTTGAATCATTGCACAGCATAGGTAGTATCGCCCACAAATCATCTAACAACGTCAAATTATCAAAAGGCGGATCGAGAAAAATAATATCGTATATTTTTGGATGATTTTTAATATTTTTCAGAAAATGAGCAGCTAAACCATAAGTCACATGAGCACACGTTGAAAAACGCATTGTTTCTAAATGAATTTTTAAGGCATCAGCAAGAGGTCGATCGGCTTCAACAAAATCAACGTACTCAGCACCCAAACATAATGACTGAATCCCTAATATTCCAGTACCTGCAAATAAATCGAGACATTTTTTATGCGAAAGATTTCCAAGCCAATTAAACAGTACATCCCGGACACGCGCAAGACTTGGGCGAAGTGCTATGCGATCGGGATATTTTAATTTTTTGCCCTTAAATAATCCGAACTGAATTTCAATTAATGCCATGATTTTTCAATACTTTTATAGAATGCTCATGAATATACTGAGATCGTTGATGAGGTGCAATCAACTCTAATTCAGAGAGTGGGGTAGGATGAGTCTTGAGCAGATTGATACACTCTTCAATGAGTGCCCAAGATGTTTGTGACAAATCTGCAATCTGCCATGCAATAGCTAAAGAGGTATGATCATGTAATGCACGCGTTGCGTGCAAGCACTGCCATATGGAATTCGCATCCAAATGTTTCAATACTTTGAGCTGATCTAAACTTTTCAAAATCGATTCTTCTGCTCGCGTCAAACAGAGCTTAATTTTGACGGACTGCCATGTTGCTCCAGCATTAGAGAATTCATAAACACCTTTTAAAAAAGGTTTCTCATAATTAAACACGGCCAAAGAGAGTCGTTCAGGAACATTAACAGCAGCATATTCTGGCAATATCACTGATAAAGCACCTAGCTGCTCCAATACAATCCAAAATCGCCCAGGGCATTGCGCAGTTTGATACATTTTTCGAATTTCTTTTGAAATTCGCTCAGCAGGTAATGCTAAAAGCTCTCCTGATGCAACAATTTTACGGCATAACTCTATAGTTTCATGTGCAATTGTCATATGAGGAAAAAGTGCAGCAAATCGCGCTAATCTTATCAATCGTAATGGATCGTCGGCAAAAGCATCTGATATATGCCGAAGTATATTTGCATTCCAATCATCCTGTCCATGAAATGGATCGATAAGCTCTTTTGACTCTGGATCGAATGCTAATGCATTTATTGTTAAATCGCGACGCAGTAAATCCTCTTCTAAAGAGACTGTTTCATCAGAATACACACTAAATCCATGATATCCTGGGGCAGTTTTACGCTCTTGTCGTGCAAGCGCATATTCTTCTTTGGATTTTGGATGGATATATACTGGAAAACTTGCACCGACTTTCTTAAATCCGTTGGCGATCATTTCATTATGAGTGGCTCCTACCACCACCCAATCACGATCCGATCCGGCAACACCTCTCAAGAAATGATCTCTAACCCATCCGCCAACCAAATAGCTTTTCATTCAGCTTCTCCTAACAATGCCTTAGCAAAAGCCTCTTTATCGTATCCAATCAAATCGGAATTTTTCTCTCCAACTCCTACAAATCAAACGCCAATATGATAAGAATCATAGAGCTGACAAAGCACTCCAGCTTTGCTCGATCCATCTAGCTTGGTAATAATTAAACTCGATAGATTGAGTGCTTCGTGAAAAATTTTTACTTGTTGTAACATATTTTGACCCTGCGAACCATCTAATATCAAAATTGTTCGAATTCGGGAAATATCGACTTTACGCTCTACAATCTTTTTCATCTTAATCAACTCACTCATCAAATTCTTATGAGTTTGTAGTCGACCTGATGTATCTATAATAATGCATGGTCGATCGTAATGAGCCAATGCTGCATCAATTCCTTGAAAAATGACGGCTCCAGGATCGGATAGGGTTGACTCAAAATACGGGCAGTTTACTCGTTTCGCCCATGTTACTAATTGATCGACCGCACCTGCACGATATGTATCGGCGGGAATGAGATAGGGTGTGCGACCCATCTGCTCACGTACATATGTTGCTAATTTTGCTGCCGTTGTTGTCTTACCCGAGCCGTTTACTCCAACCAAGAACAATACATCAAAATCTGTAGCCATTTCTTGAGTGGGAGGTAAGCGCTCTTTTAAATATGCATCTATCAGTGTGATACGATCTTTGGCCTCTTTTGTGATCTGAGCTTGTAGCTGTTGCATAA
>VGTX01000009.1 GCA_016874315.1 Gammaproteobacteria bacterium
GTTGTAAGGGATGAGCTTTCAGGCTGGTTAATGTCGTTAAATAAGCAAGGGAGAGAAGGCGATCGTCCATTTTATTTAGAAAGTTGGAATGGCTATGGAAGTTATACGGTTGATCGCATTGGTAGAGGAACTGTACATGTACCAGCTTTGTGCTTAAGTATTCTTGGTGGGATACAGCCAGATAAGCTGGAAAAAATGATTATGCAATCCCTCTCTGGTAATGATGATGGACTTTTACAAAGATTTCAACTTCTTGTTTGTCCCCAAATAAAAAAAGAGTGGACTAATAACGATACACCACCAAATGTTTCTGCAGAGAAAGCTGTAACTCAGCTATTAGAGAAATTGTATGATGTACATTTATCATCAATAGATGATTTTATAGGTATTCATTTTGATAGTGACGCACAACAGATTTTTGATAGATGGAGAGAGCAGCTAGAAATATTGTTACGGTCTAATAATATTGATAATGTTTCCTATGAGTCGCATATTGCTAAATACCGATCTTTGGCCCCTTCGTTAGCTTTAATCTTCCAATTGGTTGAGACTGGACCAACATCTTGCTCAGTTGATAAAAAAAATATTCAACTTGCCATCAAATGGTGTGATTTTTTACAAGATCATGCAAAGAAAATCTATCAAGTTTCATCTCGGGAAGGTAATAGTGCCATTAAGTCTTTTCAAAAGAAAATTTTGGAGGGACGCGTTAAAGATGAAGATAGTGTTCGATCGATTATTAGAAATGGATGGGAATATTTATCTGATATAAAGCAAGTTGAACAAGCCTTAAATTTCTTGGAAAAGCATGGTTGGGTGCGTGTTATAGAGACAGGCTCTGCAGTCGGTCGCCGATCTAAAATCATTAGATTACATCCTGATTTGAGAAAGTTTTCTTTGTAGAAAAAGGAATTATTTATGAAATATAAAATATTTTTTAAGGAAAATTATTATTCTATTGTAGGTGCTGTGAATAGAGGGGCTGTGTAATGGCTGTTTATATGAGCGGTAAAACATGGAGAGCAGATATATATGTCAACCGCATTAGACAAATAACACAATCATCTTTTGCAACGAAGATAGAAGCCGAAAAGTGGCATAACCATCAAAAAAAATTATTAGGTGGTAAAATACTCGATAAAGATGAAGTGAGTCTAATAGAATATTCTCCTGCATGTACTTTTGATGATTTTTGTTCTAGATTTGAAAAAATTCACTTAACTTCGATTAGAAAAAATACTCAGGTTCGATATCTCTTAGATATCAATTATCGTATTAGACCATATTTTAAAAAATATGTGCTTCATGAAATTACTCAAATGATGTTAGAAGACTTCAAAGTATCGTTATTGAAAAATCTTTCACCAAAATCAGCAAATAATTGTCTAGGATTAGCAAAAACCATATTTAAAAAAGCATTCCAGTGGGGATTTATCAAAAAAAATCCAGCTGAATATATCACCATGTATAAGTTGAATGATGTGAAATATGGATGGTGGGATAAAAAAGAAGATATTATAAAATTTTTGGAAGTGGCTAAAAAAGATCCTTATTATCTTGCATACCGGCTGGCTTTAGATTGTGGGTTGAGATTGGGAGAAATTATAGGATTAACAAAACAAGATATTAACTTGAGTCAAGGATATATTCATATTCATCGTCAATGGCTTGAAAAACAGAAATGCTATGGAGCTACTAAAAATGGCAAAGAAAGGTACATCAGTCTGATGCCGCAATCTGAGTTGTATCGACTCTTAAAAAACGCTATGGAATCACATTCTGATAGTGAGATGTTATTTTTATCCAAAACAGGGAAAAGAATTGGAGGGAGAAAGCTTTCTGGTGATTATTTTCAAAAACTCATTGAGAAAAGTGGCGTACCCAGAATTCGATTTCACGATCTTCGGCATACGTTTGCAAGCTGGTACATGATTACGACAGATAATATATGGGATTTGAAATATCTTTTAGGTCATGCAGATATACAGACTACACAGAGATATGCACATCTTTCAAGTAAAAAAAGATATTCACCTAATTTCGGTTGGGACCAAGAATAATTCAATACAGCTAAGTCCTTTTTAAAGGACTTAGCTGACATTTAGCTCCTCTTTCAGAAGAGATTTAATAAAGAGTGATAATTTAATTATTTCACTCTTATTATGATAAAAATCTGACATGACTCAATCATCAACATATTGATTATTAATAAAAACAAAATGATGAAAATGATTATATTTTGGATATATTATCCCTTCAAGTCCCGCCGTCTCCACAACTTATTGATAAGTAAATAAAAACACTTCATTCACCTTATGCAAAAATTTGCGGGTGAATTGCGGGTGAATCAACTGCGTAAAGATGATAAATGATTCGTTTTTATAATGAGAGATTAAAGAAATGCATGATAATGAAATTATTTTGACAGAGAAAGATGTTTATCTTTTATTAAAAAATCAGTTTCCAGATTTAGCATCACTTAAGCTTTCTTATATTCCAGAAAGTGGAACAGAAAATGCTCTCTTTCGCTTGGGCAATGAGTATGTTGTGCGGTTACCAAGATTCTTGTTAAGTAAAGATGCTTTTGAAAAAAATGAAAAAACGTTAACAAAAGAATTTAGTTATTTGCCCTATCTGGCAAGTTATTTAAGTTTTCCGATTGCTAAACCTCTTTTTAAAGGCGATCCTACTGCGGCTTATCCCTTTTTTTGGTCAATTTCACGATATAATGAAGGACATAATCCGCCTTTTGAGCAAGCTAATGAGTATAATGATTTGGCAAAAGATCTCGCTCAGTTTCTTAATCAGTTTCATGAAATACCAGTTAAACAAGCGCCTTCTTCAAGAAGGGGTATCAAACTCATATATCAAGATGAAGAAACTCAAAATGCGCTAGCACAATTAAAAGATGATATAGATGTTTCTATTGCTAAAACTTTATGGGACACACTTAAAAATATTCCTTACTGGCCAAAAGATCCTGTTTGGATTCATGGTGATTTATTGCCAGGTAATATTTTAATTCAAAATAATAGATTAGCAGGCATTATTGATTTTTCAGATTTAGGCCTTGGTGATCCTGCGTGCGATTTAATACCTGCATGGTGCTTGTTTAATACACAATCAAGACAAATTTTTAGAAAAAATCTAAATGATGTTGATGATAATACATGGTTGCGTGGTAAAGGATGGGCGTTATCGATTGCGTTAATTTTATTGCCTTACTATAAATCCAGAAGTCCAATCATGACTGTATTAGCGCAACAAATGTTAAAAAATATTTTTCTAGATGAAGAGCAGTAAAAAAACTTACAACTTCATATTCCAAGAGATAAAAAATCAAGGGAGTAATAGGTGTATCTTTATAAGACGTTTGAATCACTGGCGGGGATTTTTTTCAAGGCTTGAACATCGAATTAGATCTATGGTGTTTGATTACTATTGATTCTAGGTTCTATGAACAAAATGGAGAGAAGCAGAAAAAAGATAAAAAAATGGTAGCCTGAGTTTGCAAAAAACAAGAAAGACTAGCACGGATCGATTATCAGATAAAACCCCAACAATGCGAAGCTATTTTATTTTTTTACAGAATGTTCCTAATCTTCATACGAGAAAAGAGAAAAAGTTCGGTTGATTTATTGAAGGTGAGTATTTCTTGCGAACAGGATGTCAATCGCGCTTATGACCATCTTACTATGGTTATTGGCGAGCCCTGCATAAACGCTTTAAGCTTTGGTCCGATCCAGGAATTTGGCAGCAACTTTTTTCTACTGTGCAAAAAGATCCAGACGTTGAGCATGTGATGATCGATGCCACGATAGTTCGAGAGCCGATGTCTGCAGTGCAGGCTTACAGAAAAATAGTCACTCAAGAGAGGCGCTGGGCAAGAGGAAGGGTAGTTTTAGAACGAAAATCCATGCTTTGGTTGATGTGCTAGGTAATCCCCCTCAAGTTTCTTGTTACTGCAGGTCAGTGCCATGATGTTTTACAATCTTATGAAATTTTTGAAGATATTTCTGAATCCACTGTCATTGCTGATAAAGGATATGATGCCAATGCTCTGGTTGCTCAGTTAGAGCACGAAGAATGTCAGACTGTTATTCCTTCTTGAAAAACCCTAACAGAGCAGCGAAAATATGACAGGCATTTATATAAAGAGCGACATTTAATAGAATGTTTCTTTGGAAAGATGAAGCATTATCGTAGAGTTTTTTCTCGTTTTGATAAATCAGCATGTTTTATTCTCAGTTTTTTATGCTTGGTCGGAGCTCTCATATCGCGCCGTTGAACATTTTGTTCACAGAACCTAGTATTTCATACGGCATGCGTTGTTTGAATATATCGTAACCTTTAGGGAATGACACAAGAAAATTTATGTCGCTGTCTATTGTGTCTTCTTTCCTTGCAACAGAGCCAAAGCACATATGTTAGATGCCTCATATTTTTTACTTTTTAGCATGCAATTCATGAAATAGCATATAAATCATCTTTCATAATTACTCTATTGCCTATTATCAATGAAAAAGTAGGAGGTATGAATCAGTTGTTTTGAGGGTTATTTCAACTCTTTGGTTAACCATAATACCAAATCATCGTCTAATCGATAATACTGACCAGGTATACATTCGATATAATCATAGGTAATCCCTTGACCATCAGGAATGTAGCCTAGTTTTATGTAAAGCGTCTGGGCAGCTCCATAACCGCCATCTTGTCCAGTATACAGCCCTACGCCGAGTCCCACAGTTTTGTGTAAAACAGCTGCCTCTTTTTCAGCAGTATGAATAAGTAGCGATCCAATTCCTAATTTTCTAAAACAGGGAAGGACATTAAGATCCATAATTTCAGGAATGTCTTTTTTTTTAAAATGAATATATAAAGATTGATAGCTCAAAGTAATATATCCCGCAAAATTTCCTTGAAAAAAAGCTAGCCAGATTTTGCGTATACCTTTTGTAGATTCATTAAGATAATTATTAAATAGTTCATAAGACTTATTCCAGCCAATCACAGCAAAAGATTCCACTATCATTTGTATATCTTTTTCATGTAGTTCACGAATTAAAATATTTTCTTTATTTAACTCTTTTGGTGATGCCATAACGTCAAAATCGCATTGTGATGGTAAAGATATTGAATTGATTATACGTTAGATTTTGAAAATACTTAAATTCTGGGTGCTTCCACCAAAAAAAGCACTAAAAAATACCACTTTCTAAACATTTTTCTTAAAATCACGTATCGAGCATGGTCCGTTGCTCAGCTTCAAGATACTAGTTGTCACATAATTTCGAATCCTTATTAAATCGAATATATCGCATTTCCCCATATTTTGAAGGGCCATACTTGCTTTGTTTCTCCAGACACTGTCATTGAATGTTAAAGATAAGGGTTATAAAATGTATAGTATGTATACAAAATATATACATACTGACCATTATTTGACGGATTAATGATCGGTAAGTATAATTTATATATACTTACTGCACATCAATAATCATGGATATCTATCAATTACGTCATTTAGCGCAACGAGAAGAGTTAGATTACGATTATCTGCTTTATCTTCTTCGTGATTATAAGCAACCAAGAATGAAAATTCGCCAATGGTTAGCTCGTAAAGATCTTATTCGTGTAAAAAAAGGATTTTATATTTTTCCACCTCATGTCGCACAATCTTTTTACTCTAAAGAATTATTAGCAAATTGGATTTATGGCCCGTCAGCGCTTTCTTTGCATTATGCTTTAGGATTTTATCAGCTTATTCCTGAACGTGTTTATCGGATCATGAGTATTACAACAAAACGCTCTAAAATCTTTGAGACTTCCTGTGGGGTTTTTCAATACACTTATTTACCAATCAAATGTTATCATCAAGGCCTTACAATTTATAATGCAACACAAGAACAAAAGTTTTTCATTGCTAGACCAGAAAAAGCGGTTGCAGATTTACTTATGCTTTCAGCACCAAGCTTTGCTTCTATTGATGAATTGCTTATTTATTTTGAAGAAGACATGCGTATCGATCTTGAGGATATTAAGCAAATGAGTAAAGAGGAATTTTCTAAATTACAAGAATGCTATCAACATAAAAATTTACAATTACTCATGCAGTGGAGAGCTTAATGACTGATTTATTGCGACATCTTATGAGCGACTCACAATTTAACCAAACAGACGATTACATGTTTCGATTAAAAGAAGCTGTGCAGCATATTACTTTATTAGGTTTATGGCGTGCTAATTTCTTTGATCATGCAGCATTTTATGGTGGTACTTGTTTGCGCATTCTTTACGGGTTAAATCGATTTTCTGAAGACTTAGATTTTTCATTATTACAACCTCAAATTCAATTTAACTTAGAGCCTTATTTTGTAGCGATAGAAAAGGAGGTAGAGGCTTTTGGTTTAACAATGAAAGTAGAACATAAAAAGAAAGTGCATGATTCACCTATTATGTCTGCGTTTATTAAAGGTAATACTTCTGTGCAACTGATGACTATTGCTGTACCGGATAATATAACAAAACGAATTCATAAAAATCAATTGGTTAAAATAAAATTTGAATTAGACACCGAGCCTCCTCAAGTTTTTGATACAGAAATTCGGCGTTTCTACTCTCCAATACCTTATTTTGTTCGCGCTTATAAGCAGCCTGATTTGTTTGCCGGTAAAATGCATGCTCTATTGTGCCGCGCTTGGCAATCACGAATTAAAGGGCGAGATTGGTTTGATTTTGTTTGGTATGTTTCGAAGAATATTCCACTGCACACTGCTCATCTTCGTCAGAGGCTTATCAATTCAGGGCATTTGGAATTATCTAACAGCTTTGATCATAAAAATGTTATTGAGCTTTTAATGGATAAAATTGCAACACTCGATATCAATCTTGCTAAGGACGATGTACTTCCTTTTGTGAATGATTATTCAATTTTGGCCTGCTGGTCTAGAGAATTTTTTGAAGAGTTGGCGCGACGCATAACATTTATCTAGGTTTTTCTCGAGTTCCGCTGTTATATTAACTTATTAATAAATAAAAACACTTAATTAACTTTGTGAAAAATTTTCGGGTAAATAAATAAAAAAACATAAAATAATATCTTCCCTAGGCCCTATCAAGAGAGCTTAGGAAAGTCTTTGAAATGAGAAATACCTTGATCTCATCAAAAAGCAGGGATACAAGCCCTCCTCAAAGTGTAGTTGCTACGGATTAGATAATATGAAAAGTTTAACGCAATGTGAATTAAATAATGTCGCCGCTGGTATCAGTGGGGGGGTATGGCGCTTTTAAATCCGGTCATAATCAGCCAAAAGTGGGCCCTCAGGAGGATTTTTTTAGAGAAGCTTTTCAGGCTCTTGGTGCTTTAATTGTTAATGCACTTTGGGGTGCGATCTTCGGATCAAAAGCTGGAAATAAAAAAGAAGAGGATAAAGAGGCTCGTTATGGTCGGTTTTCTTCGGGCGCTCCATTTTAATTATGAATGATGAAAAACTATAAAAAGGTAGCATAAAAAGTGTTGTATAGGGACTATCTATTAACTTCAAATTATCAAAATTATAAAGAGTCTCTCACGTATCTCTTACAAAAAACTCTCACTGTAGGTAGTTATATATGGGAAATTTGTCTTTTTTTTGTGTTTTGTATAATAAGTGGGGCCCTAATAGATATTGAGGGTTTTTCCTTAATCACACATGTATTAATCGGATTATTGTATCTCATGATTATTGGACGTAGAAGTTTGTTTTCTAGTCATGGGATTTTTTCTTTAACCATGCTTCCTTGCGCCATTCCGGGGTACGTATTTTGTATATTTCAACTTCCTGAGCTCATATCTTCAGATGCTGTGAGCTTTATTGACATTACGCTCTGGATTGCTATCGCACGATGGCCTTTATTTTTAAAGCGTTCGTCTCATAAAGCCTCTCTTTGGAATATTTTAAAAAAGTTAATCTTTTTTTGGACACTTCAGAGCATCTACGGATTAACTCTTCAATTCTATAATCCTTCTATTTTTGAGCCTTTAGAATGGAGATTGACTGGAGTGAGTTTTAAGCCAAATGATCGATATCCTTCAGCCACAGGAATACAGTTTTTTTATGAAGACTATGAAGAAGCTGAAAAAATAGAGGAGCATTTGCCACAGGTCATAGAAACTCTCAAAAATTCCCCTTTTTATCGAAACTCCGAAGAGCTGGTCTTTGTGCAAAAGAACAAGTTGCCACAAGGTGGACTCATTAAAGATCTAAATATATATCCTAGAGGTGGATGCAATGCTTTAAAGCAATATAGCTATTACTTTTCTGAACCTAATAAATCTTTTCCACTGGACTTGGTTTATTATTCTCATAACGATCATTATCGTTCTATCCCTATTCATGAGCTAACTCATCAATTGGTGAGTCGATACTATGGGAAATGGCTCACTGTTTTTTCAGTAGAAACCTGGAAAAATGAAGGATATGCAGAGTATATGGCTAATACTGGATGTTATCTTACCAAGGATGAGCTTTGGGCTATGATTGATAGCTATCCTATTTCTGATGAGATCTTGGCTTCTCCTTTCTCTAAATTTTTGGCACAACATGACCAGGAAGATTATATGGCTGCTTTTCTTCAAGTACGCTATGCACTCGATGTGAAAAAACTGTCACCAATAGAATTTATGAAAAGGTCTTATAAGTTAGCTTCTGTCCAAGAAATTAAGGAGTGGTTAAAAAGAGACAATGATATTAACTGAAAATATTCCTTTAATCTTTCCTTATCATTTCTAACCAAGGAATTTTGAGACTGTTTAATATATACTCAAGTCTCGCCGTTTTCACCTTTAATGCTCTTGATAGAGAGCATTATTAACCATCGCTCTTCATTTTTGGTGTGATTTAGAGTGAAATCTCAAAAATACCTCTATAAAAAATTTCAAGATGCAGTTAACTTAAAACTCGTATCAACACAATCTTATATAAATATAAGTTACTGAGTTTTTCAATCTTATATTGACAATAAATTGTTTAAGTGGCTTAATGGGTCTTGCTGCTTGAGTGCACTGCTTGATTAAAGTCTTGAATGACCCCTTTACTCTTGATTGAGACAAAATAAAATCATTTATATTTGGAGGAGAATCCACATGAAATTTAATTCTGAAACGCTTCAAAAAAGTTTTGAACAGTCAAAAATGGTCCTTGAGAATATCCATAACATTAAAGACCTAATATCAGAAGACATAAAAAAACTAGAAGCTTATATAAAGTCTTTAAATCTGAATGAAACAATAGATTACATTTTTTCTACTAGTTATATATATATAGGACCCAATGGTATACCCAGTAGTGAAAAATTAATTGTTTGGGATCATAACAAGAAAAGACTTCTTTATGTAGAAAATCAATATGAAGCTAGCAGTTGGGATGTTTATTGTATAGAAGCATACATAGATGGAGATATTGGTGACGAAGACAATAATAAAACTACTATTATTGAAAAACCGCTCATAGAGACCTCTTTTGTTACTAGAAAAGAAGTTTATGAATCAGGTGAGTTAGCAAAATTTCTCTTATTTGTTAAACAACGATATGAGATCGTTGATCTAACTTTAGTTACACCCATGCAATAAATTTTTTTACCTTACAAAAATCTTATGACTGCAAAACTCTATTTGAGATTTTTGGTTATAAAATATGACGTTACTCGAAAACTGAATAATAAAATTATATCAATCAAGTAGAAGCAGAATCATTGATTAACATTAAAGAACATTAAAAATGTATAAAGAAGTTATGTGCTGGGGCATTACAAATGTGTTGCCATCAGCATCCGATAATATAAAGGATATTCGTGAAAATTTATTGAGTTATATGAAAATTATTGGCCAATAGGCGTATGATAAAATAATTTATTTAGTTGAGATGGAAAACAAATCAATCTTGCTTGAAGAAGCTGGCAACATCATAAAAAACGAGCTACTTAATCCAATGTTGCGATAGAAAAAAGCTCTTATGATTACAGCAATTTTAATCTTTCTTTTATGGATGCCCATAGAAGAAAGTAAGCAGATCAATTCTGACTGAGAGCAGCTTCTTTTTGAAATGGCATGATAAAGGACTCCAATGGCTCAATTTATTTTCTTACATAATTCGCTAATATCTGGCATGGACAATATTATGTATTCAACAAGATTATATAAACAGTTGCCGTTATAATTACCCAAGAAATCGCTAGTATTTAGGCAAATGCGAATTTCTTTGTTGTTTTTAAATCGCTCATCTTTATTTCGAGCATTTTTTGCGCGTGCCATTAAATCAAAAATCCTGGGATCTTGTTCACCTGCCTCTATCTTTTTTTCATAAATGAGCGGGAAAGCCTGTAGTCCTGTATAAAGATAAAGAAGCTCTTCATCTTGAGTGGGATGTTTTTTTATAGCTATAATACTAGGTATAATATCAATGTGTGTCTTGAGATCGTTCAGGTCCAGCCAAGTAACTTTATGGAGGATAGAGGATTGTAAGCATTTCAATATTTCATCAATAAGTTTTTTTGTATCAATCTCAAGCCATAGAGCGTTGGTTTCAAATGCTGGCTTGCTGTAAAATGATAATGAATACTCAAATATATGGGTACCAAAAGCATTCCTGTACTCATTTTTATCTTGATATAATGCGCCAATAGAAGAGAACCTATTTTGATTGGGCCCAGAAAATCGAATGCGAGAACCTTGCAAAAATTTGTCTCTAGCGACTGTTTCTGAGAAAGCTCTATATATTTTTGATGGCAAGTGGTTCAGACGAATGTGAAAGTTTAGCAACTTATGAAAATCTAGTTTTAGTTGAGAGCTGATACGGGGTTTTCTATCATTAATGTAGTGCATAGTTATTCCTTTTTGATTTTAATCTTAGGTTTTGAGAGCTTGTTTTTGAAGGTTATTAGGCTCTGTGAGCAAAATTTAAAGAGGGAATTAAAAGCACAAAAAAGATAAAAAAATGGTAATTTTAGTTCATCAAAAACAAAAAAATTATTACGGATGGATTATCACATAAATCCCCAAGAATGGGAAGCTATTTTATTTTTTCTAGAGAATATTCCTGGTCTTCATACTATAAAAGACAAAGAATTACGTCGATTTATTGAAGGTGTTGGGTATCTCTTGCGAACAGGATGTCAATGGCGCTTATTACCATATTACTATGGTCATTGGCGTGCTCTATATAAACGCTTTAAGCTTTGGTCCGATCGGGGAATTTGGCGGCAACTCTTTTCTACTGTGCAAAAGATCCGGATCTTGAGCCTGTGATGATCGCTGCGACAATAGTTCGGGTCCACTCTTGCAGTTCAGGCCTATAGAAAAATAGTAACTCAAGAGAGGCGCTAGGCAGAGCAAGGGTGGTTGTACAACGAAAATCCATGCTTTGGTTGATGGGTTAGGTAATTCCCTCAAGTTGCTTGTCACTTCAGGTCAGTGCCGTGATGTTTCACAAATCCTATGAAATTGTTGAAGAGATTTGCGAACCCATTATCATTGCTTATCAAGGAGATGATGCCAATGTGCTGGTTGCTTATTTAGAAGACCAACAATATTACACTCTTATTCCTTCGCGAAAAAAACGAAAAGAGCGGCGAAAATATGACGAACATTTAATTGAGCTTGTTGCAGGATATAGAAATCAAGAGCATAATTCCATGCATGCTACACCTTCAATGGGTCCACAACATGAGTTGGCCAAAGGATTTTTTAGGACTGCAGGTGCAGTTATATGTTACATTCTAATTGATCTATTAGGACTTGGAAGAAAAAAAGATGAGGATGATAAAAAATCGCAGCACTCTTACAGATCGGGATCAAGTTCTAGCCCGTCTTTTGGAACATATTCTTTTTAATTTCAGTTGTTGAAAAACACAGGACCCTGCTGCCGATGCTCTTAGAAAAAAACCATAATACAAGATATATTCGATTGGTACACCGTTTATCTGAGCAAAGTGCTTTATCGTGCTTATATGATGTCGTACTTTGGTTTGTATTTGTCATATTGAGTAGTGTCTGGATAGATTTTTCTGGATTATCTTTTGCAGGGTATGTAGGACTTGGCTTTTTTTATAGTTGTACTGCTGGGCGTCGGTGGGTAAGGTATTCCTCGAAAATTTTTTCTTATGATTCTTGGATCGCTATAATCCCGTGCTACTTTATTTTCTGTCACTCTAGTAATGAGTTATTTTTTGGGATGGACGATTTAATTGCACTGCCGATTTGCTTGATGATTGCCCGTGCCCCTTTGTATTGGCAGCAAAAAAAATGTCAGAACTTCTTTATACAGCAGAAAAATAGAATATTTCTTATAGTGCTTCAAGCGGCATATGGTTTTTGTATTCAGATTTACAATCCTATTTTTATGGAGCGTTTAGAGTGGTCACTGACCCCTACATTTAAATTCGATCATCGATACGAGTCTAAAAGACATGATTTGCAGTTGTATTATGAGGATGAGCGAGAAGCGGAAAAAATCTATGCATTGTTGCCCGAGGTATTTGACAGACTAAGAACATCACCCTTTTTTAAAGAATCAGATTTTTTTGTTTTATGTCAGAAAAATGATTTTATGAATCCTTATAACGAACATAATGATTATCAGGAAAATTTACTAGGACATTATCATCCATGAAAACGGTATTCTTATGTATATCTGTCAAATCAAAAAGAATTAGATTTAAATGATTATAAAGCGATTATAACTCATGAACTGACACATCAAATGCTTTATAAATCTTACGGAACTATATCAGCATTGTTACGCACAATCCCTTTGTGGAAGGATGAAGGATATGCTGAATACGTTGCACATCAGGGAGAATTTCCATCAAAAGCAGAATTACTAAAACTTATCGAAACAGATCATAATGTTGCACAACGGCTAATGTGCCCATTTTCTGCATTAGAAAAATACCAATATATGTATCAAGACTATCAGGCAGCACTTATTCAAGTACGATATGCTTTGGATTTTAAAAAAACAGATTTGAATGATTTTTTCAAAAATTCTTATATATTGGCAACATCAGAAGAGATTATCGAGTGGTTACACCGACCCGAAGAGATTAATTATTTATCAGATGTCGTGTGAAGCGCTATAAAAGTGAACTACACGCCCCTAAAGGGAGCATGCTTCCCATCAAGCAACCTCAAGAGAAAATTTCTTAGCTTGCGAATATGAATTCAGATGATGTCAGAAAGCATCTGAACCTTTAGTAGATTCAATTAGAGTTGATTGCATATATACGTAATTGAAATCTTATTATGTCAGATTAAATTGGATTGCTAACATGAATTTCAATTTAATCTGACAATTGACTTGAAAAGATGAAATTTCGTTCCCTCACAAACAGTTAAATGCATTCCGATATCCGTTTATTACATAATTTTTTTAAGAACTTATAAATAATTTCAGTTTCATACACCTTCATAAAAGATGTGGTAGGATATACATTATAAAGTTTACTTAACATCATTGAGATTTTTTATATGAAATCAGATTCGAATTTTCATTTAGTACCAGTATTTTTTCAGGATTTTTTAAAATCGTATCATTATCCAGTGTTTTTTCCTGAGGTAGTGTCAAAGTTATATGATTCTTATTTTTCTTGCCAAGGAGCTAGAAAAATAAACAATTCCACTAAAGAATATAAAGACAATGCTATCGATCAAGTGATGGATAACTATCTTTTTTATTGGATGATGAATAAACCGGATACTTTGTTGGAAAAAAAGAATGCTTTTGAAAGTTTATTAAATAATGAATTATTTCCTTATGGATACACCGGTAGAACTAAGGCACATGTAACTCGATTAAAAACTGAACTAGAAGATTTTCTCGATGGCTCTAAGTATGAGCTTTTTAGCATCACTCATAATACATGTTTGGATGAACAGGTATTGCTACAAAAAACAACAATATGCTTTCTTGAATATATTTGTAATCGATATATTGCACAATTGCGCTCTATAGAGCAGCAGGTTTCACCAACAAGCACAGAAACTGTTCAAAAAATATTAGATATTCTTAGTCAGTTAATCGATGAAATGCATAACAGCCCGGAAA
>VGTX01000010.1 GCA_016874315.1 Gammaproteobacteria bacterium
ATAGGTATCCGATTACATATGTTTTATCATTGGACACGTAATTTGTGTATAGCGTGCCCGGTTCTTCAAATTTCACTGCTGTCGCAAAATATCGCTGACTAAACGCAAACCAGCCTGAACTTACCGCTTCATTGATGTTTTTCTTTTCAAACTGAGTAAATGGTAGTTTTTTATATTTGATCTTGTCAGTGTGAAATGACGCGCCCTGAAACATCCGCATGCCTTGCTGAGTGCCCTCAATTAGGGCTGCGCCTGTGTTTCTCAGTTCTGTATATAGATAAAATTCGTAATTATCAACAGGTTCGTTATCTGAAGTTGTATCTGACGCTTTTAGTGAGAGAGTGCTTTTTTTAATCAATCCGAAGCCAGGAGAGCTATCAGAAGAATTTGGTTGGGGCATGTATGTAACCGTAAGCATGAAGCTTCCAAAATCTTTTATAACCTCTACTCTTGAGGTTGTAGCGTCGTTTTGAATAATTACCGCTTTTGGGGTCGATTTTTCAAAAACACTCTGTGATTTATTAAATTTAATTACAGCATCATGCATTACTTGTTTTTCGGATTCACTTCGAACAAAAAGTGTTCTTACTTGGTCTTCATGATCTTTGTTTTCCCAATGGCCCTTCACAAATATTTCAGTTAAATCCCCTGTTTTTTCATCAAATCTTAGAGTATGACAGGGCATCTCGACTTCATGATATCGAATTTCTTCCAATACTGTTATCGGAGGCATGTCAAGATATTCAGCGCGCTGAGTAACTTCAGGAGATGTGTTTGGTTTTGATGGAAAAAAAATACCAAACATCACTTGAGCTAGGGTTACTAGTAAAAAAATTATAACGAATTGCTTCAACATTTCACTGTTGCTTGTTTTTTCATTCTTCATGTACTTGTAACCCCTGATTCACAGACTGGATATTTTTAATCGAAGCATCTGTACAAACTGTGCATAATTTTCTTTAGTAATTTTTATTTTAATTTTAAAAAAAACTATTTTCTTCCCATAATCTAGCCGAAATTGACGTAAAACTCTTTTTAGACTGTTTCTTAATACGGCAAGCTTAATGTGTTTCTTTTTTAAAATATATACACAGTTTTTTTTGTAAGGCTTCTCTTGCGTGGCTGTGTTGACAACCCAATCAAATTCTTTTGAGATTTGTTTGGATTGAGTTGTCACAACATTACCCTCGGCTCGATACTGTTAGACTGTGACGTCCTTTTGCACGGCGAGCGCTTAGTACTGAACGACCATCTTTTGTCTTCATGCGAGCACGAAAGCCTTGTTTTTTGATTTTTTTTGCAACGGTAATTTTTGCTGTTGTAATGCTCATCTTAAAAATTCTCCCTAGACAATGAATTTACGGGTAATGGGCTCTCTCTTTTGGCATCGTTTTTATAAGCTGAACCAATGATTCGACCGTACTTTAAGACCGTAAAGTGCGGGGTACCATTACCTAAGTAGGCGATTTTACCATTTTAAATCTACTAAATCCACTAAATCCAAAACTTCTTTGTAGTGTTTCGATGAAGCGAAGTTTTTTGATTTTTATCAAAAGCATCGCTAACTGCGCAATATTTGAACTTCTCTTAACATATATATAATATAATATAATAATTAATCTATGAACAGATCTGTAGGATATTGATCTCAAATTACACTGAGATATCTAAGAGGAATAAGGGGTGTTTTTCAAAAAGACGCAAAAACATAGGATTTTTAAAAAAACAAAAACAAAAACAAACTGATGGAAGTGAATCCTAGGGTTAACTTCATAAAAGTGAAAGTTAGTTATTCAACTTAATTAAAAGTTATCCACAGGGTTATCCACAGAGTTATCCACAGGTTGGATTTACGGGCATCGCAATAACTTGATTTCAGGATGTCTATTTTTCTGATAAATTTCTTATGGATTTTTCTCCAAAATTGGCGTATTGTTTGTTCTGACCTTTGGGTTTTTTTAATCGGCAGTATGGAGATTGATCTGAGATGGGTGTGTCAATCAGTTCTGAGCAATTGACAACATGGAATGAGTGTTTGGATTACTTGCAAGAGGTAGTGCCGTCAACCCATTTCTCGACTTGGATCTGCCCTCTGCAGATGCAAATTCTAGGGGAAACTCTGCTATTGGGTGCGCCCAACCGTATAGTTTATGAAGAGGTTAATGCTAAGTACTTGCCTATCATTAAAGAGTTTTTTGAGGATAGGTTTTCCGATAAGGTGAAAAAATTTAAGGCTTATGTGGTGGGTGAGCACTCCTCTGTTCGTGCAAAAAATACTGTCGGTGTGTTACCACAGGCACTGCCCTCCAAAGCAGCAAATACATCCACAATGGCTGCAAGTGGTGAGTTGAATCCTGAATATACTTTTCAAAACTTCGTAATAGGCAAGTCAAATCAATTTGCTGAAGCTGCTGCAGAGCAGGTTGCTCTGAATCCTGGGCGAGCATACAATCCTCTATTTGTGTATGGTGGGGTTGGGCTTGGTAAGACGCATCTTCTTCATGCTATTGGAAATCGAATTCAGCAAGATAAGCCGGGATTGAAAGTTCGTTATTTGCACTCAGAGCGCTTTGTTACCGAAATGGTGCGAGCAATACACACCAACTCTCTGGATGATTTTAAGGCATTCTATCGGACCATAGATATTTTGATGATCGATGATATTCAGTTTTTTGCAGGAAAAGATCGGTCACAAGAAGAGTTTTTCTACACATTTAACACGCTAATTGAGGCCAATCAGCAAATTATTATTACGAGCGATCGCTTTCCTAAGGATATTGGCGGAGTAGCTGATCGACTGAAATCTCGTTTTGGTTCGGGGTTAACTGTGGCCGTTGATCCTCCTGATTTAGAAACAAGGGTGGCCATTTTACTAAAAAAAGCCGAAGCAATGAATGTGGAGTTACCCTCGGACGTTGCTTTTTACATAGCGCAACATGTTCGAACAAATATTCGAGAGTTAGAAGGAGCTTTAAAGCGAGTTATTGCGCATATGCGGTTTGTTTGTCGCCCTTTAAGCCAAGAGCTTGCTCGGCGTGCACTGAAGGATGTTGTGGCTGCACAAGAAAAAATGACAAGCTTGGACAGTATTCTTCAAATAGTTTCCGATCGGTATGGTGTTACGCGAGACCAGCTTCTTTCAGATTCGCGCCAAAAAAAATATGCTTGGCCTAGACAGCTGGCTGTGGCACTATGTAAAGAGCTTTCTTCTTTGTCTTTTCCTGAGATCGGGAAGGCGTTGGGTGGGCGCGACCATACAACAGTGATGCATGCATGCCGTAAAGTGGAGTCTTTGAGGCAGTCTGATGCAAAAATCGCGCAAGAATATCATGATTTGCTACGGCAGATTTCGCATTGAGGGTTTGAAGTATGAACAGATTAACAATAGCAAAAAAAATGTTCCTTGATGCGCTCTCGAAAGTCATGGGGGCTGTTGATCGCAAATTGGTAAATCCAGTACTAAGTCATTGCCTATTGGTGGCGGACTCGCAATCTGCAAAACTTGTTGCAACGGATTTGGAGTTACAAGTTTCTGTTGAAAAAAATATAGATGGATTTATCTATCAGGATGGTCATGATGCGGGGAATTCAACCTCATTTTTAGAAATAACCTTTCCTGCAAAAACAGTATATGATTTCTGTCGAGCGCTTCAAAGTGAGTCAATTCTTGAGTTAGAGGAGCTTCCTAAAAGTCGATTAAAAATCAAAACCAACTCCTCTTCACTAGAGGTATCAACATTCAGCCCATCTCAGTTTCCTTTAATTCAGCGTGCAGCGCGAAATGATCATCGAACACGCTTTCAAATTTCTCGCAAGAAATTAAAAGAATTGCTTGAGTCTATACAATATGCGATAGCGATTTCCGATGTTCGATATTATTTGAACGGTGTTTTTCTTCAGCTATCAAGGACTGAATTAACCTGCGTTGCAACTGATGGGCACAGGCTGAGTATGGTAAAGGCGCCCGTACAGGTTCTTTCGTTTGACGAAGAGCTGAAGGGAGTAATTATTCCTCGTCGAGCTATTCTTGAACTGGTTCGCTTACTTGATCAGAGCGATGATTTGATTGATTTTGGAATTACAAAGGATATTGCTGATGTGCGATTTGAAGATCTCACGATCACATTTAAGCTTATCGAGGGTAAGTTTCCTGATTATAAAAGGGTTATTCCAAAGAAATTAAAATATCGTGCGATTTTTGATCGTGATGATCTGAAGTCTGCTTTAGCGACTGTTGCTCCAATTCTTTCGAATAAAGACCGAGGAGTTGTTTTCCATTTTTCGGGAAATAGCGTAAAATTACATGCAACAAATTCAGATCAGCAAGAAGTTGCTGTTTTGTTGAAGACAGATCAGGTTTTTGATGAGATGAAGATTGCCCTTAACTCATCATATGTAGCTGACTTTATTGCGCACATAAAGGGCAAGTTACTGACGATGGAGTATCTGGATCCATCGGTGGGTGTTGTTTTTTCGCAAGATAGCTCAGGTTGCTATGTTGTTATGCCATTGATTTTATAAAAGGAATATATACAAGTGGAAAACATGTCCTCATCCTCAACATATACATCATCAAGCATTAAAGTTTTAAAAGGCCTTGAAGCTGTAAGAAAGCGCCCTGGAATGTACATAGGTGATGTGCATGATGGTTCAGGCCTCCATCATATGATTTTTGAAGTAGTAGATAACTCTGTTGATGAAGGATTGGCTGGATTTTGTCATAACATCAAGGTAGTGCTGCACATTGATGGTTCCGTGAGTGTACAAGATGACGGAAGAGGAATTCCGGTTGATTTGCATGAGGAGGAGCAACGTTCTGCCGCAGAAGTCATTATGACTGTATTACATGCTGGCGGGAAGTTTGATGATAATTCATATAAGGTTTCAGGCGGCTTGCATGGTGTTGGGGTTTCGGTTGTCAATGCATTGAGCTCTAAGCTATTGCTCGAAATTCATCGAGACGGATATGCATGGCACCAAGAGTATTCTAATGGAGATCCTGTTGTTTCATTAACAAGAGGGGAGTCGTCTGCAAGAACCGGTACGAAGGTAAGGTTTTATCCTTCAGCAGATATTTTTTCAACAATAGATTTTGTTCCAGAGCTGATCGAAAAGCGACTTCGCGAGCTTTCTTTTTTAAATCCCTCAATTCTTTTCGAGTTTTATAATGAGCGTGATGGCGGTGTTGTTCGCTTCGATCCCGAGGGAGGATTGTTAGGATTTGTGCGCTATTTAGGAAGAGCGAAAAATGCACTTCACAAGACAATTATTACAGGCGCATACCGTGAAGACACAACCTCCATCGAAATCGCTTTGCAGTGGAGCGATAGTTATAATGAAACTATTTTCTGTTTTACTAATAATATTCCACAAAAAGATGGCGGTAACCATCTAAGTGGTTTTAAAAGCGGCCTAACGAGAACAATTAACCAATATTTTTTAACTGAACCTTGTTTTGCATCAAAGCGTCAAAAAAATGAATTGACAGGCGATGATGTTCGAGAGGGGTTGGTTGCGGTTGTATCGGTAAAAATGAGTGATCCTCAGTTTTCATCCCAAACAAAAGAGCGATTAGTTTCAGATGTGAAACGATTTGTAGATACGGCTGTGTCGCAAGCTTTACAGGCATTTCTAGATGAGCACCCTCAAGATGCAAAAATCATTATTGATAAGATATTGGAAGCATCCAGGGCGCGTGAAGCAGCTCGTAAAGCAAGAGAGATGACTCGAAAAAAGAATGCATTAGAAATATCATCGTTACCAGGAAAATTAGCAGATTGCCAATATAACGATCCTGCATTATGCGAATTGTTTATAGTGGAGGGAGATTCGGCTGGTGGATCTGCAAAGCAAGCGCGCGATAGACGCACTCAAGCCATATTGCCACTGAGGGGAAAGATTTTAAACGTTGAGCGCTCACGCTTTGATCGGGTTTTAGGTTCAGAACAGATAGGCACATTAATTATTGCATTGGGTTGTGGTATTGGAGCGGGTGACTTCGATTTAACAAAATTGCGGTATCATAAGGTCGTCATTATGACAGATGCTGATGTTGATGGAGCGCATATCCGCACACTGTTGCTGACCTTTATTTATCGACATCTGCCTGAATTAATACATGCTGGCTATGTCTATATTGCTCAGCCTCCTTTATACAAAATTCGTATACAAGGAAGTGATTTATATTTGAAGGATGATCGAGAGCTATTATCTCGAATGATGCAAATTATCCGAGGAATGACTTTGACAATTTTATCAACAGAAGTTCAGTACGATAAGGAACACTTCGCAGCATATTTCGAGCAATACGATGCTTTACTTCACTCCTGGACTCATCATCATTGTGCGCTAGATGAAGTTTTTCACTTATTACATAATGAAGCATTAAAAAATTCGGAAACCGCGCTATTGACATGGGATGGAATGTTCTTGAATTTGGTAATTAACGATCAGCCTGTTTTAATTCAATGCTCTAAACAACAAAAAGAAATTCTATGCTCTTTTGAGGCTTTAATTCGTGAGGTGAGTGGCGGTGCACAATTAAGCTATAAAAACCAAAAAGAAACAGCCATTAATTGGCCTTCATTGTTTACATCAGCAAAAGAATGGGCAAAATCTGAGTTAAAAATTCAGAGATTTAAAGGGCTTGGTGAGATGAATCCTGAGCAATTATGGGATACAGCCATGGATCCTGCACGTCGAACGTTATTGCAGGTGCGAATTGAAGATGCTGCAGAGGCTGATAAAATGTTTACAATCTTAATGGGTGATGAGGTTGAACCAAGACGAGACTTCATTGAACGCAATGCGTTAAATGCCGTATTAGATTATTAAGATTGCTGATAAGTAAGTACTTTACACAAAAGTGCTTACGGCCTGCACTAAATCTTTAGGGCTACGCGTCAATTTTTCTTTGTAACACAGCAAAAAACATCCCGTCGGCAGATGAAGACATGAGTTGCAGCATACCAAACTCTTTTTGAATCAAGCCCGCAAGTTCAACTTTTATATATGTCCAAGAGGGATTTTCTGAAATGAATTTCCCTATCTGTTTTTCGTTTTCATTAGAATTTATTGAGCATGTAGAGTAAATCAAATAACCGCCAGGCATGACATACGAAGCTGCATTTTTTAAGATATTAGCCTGTGTTTGTTCAAGACTATGATTGTCATGTTTTTTCCATAAAGAGTCTGGATGTTTTCGTGTAACCCCGCTGCCACTGCATGGAGGGTCAACTAAGACTAAATCAAAATTCTTCAACTTTGCGGATTTATTAGATAGAAGAGTGCTGGATGTGGTCCAATTATGTTGTAATACCTCTATCTGCACCGTAGAGTTATCAATACCAACTCGTATTAAGTTGCTCTTTAATTCAAGCAGTCTGGGTAATGACAAATCGGTTAGTGTAAGATTCGCATTTGGATAGTGGTTAAAGAGAAGAATGCTCTTCCCTCCGGGCGCTGCGCAGCAGTCTAAGATGTTATTTGGAGTAATTTCTATTTTTTCTAAAATAAGCCGTAATCTTTGACTAGAAATGTTTTGAAAAGAAATCTGCCCTGCTTCGAATAACGACTGAACGTATTCAGTTGTTTTTTTCAGTTGAATTGCAGATCCACCCAAATCTGTTGAAAGAATATTCGCACACTCAATCTCCGATATTTCTTTTTGCAAATTTAAAGATTTACAAGAAATCCACAGGGGTGGGTGCGAGAACATCAATTCCAATTGAAGATTTGGATTATCCTCTAGCAAATGTGCGATCCACGAATCTGATTTTTTTGCAGCATCGTGTATGACGCTCCAAAAGATGGACTCATCTGGCGCCTGAGCTAAAATCGCTCTTGCAATTGGTGTAAGCCAATTTACACGAAGATCTTTATTAAGAGCGGAGGAAAGCCACTGATTGACATAGTAAATGGCTTTTTGACCGAAAATTAGCTGATCTAATGCAACAAATAGCGCACAAATTCCAAAAGCACTGTGCTGTACAGCTATTTTTTTTCGCCATTTAGGGTAGCGGATGTCGAGAAACCAACTTAGTGGTAGTGCATGTCGCAATACAGAGTAGGTGAGTCGTTTATCTTCAAAATCCCACCCATCTACGAGCTGCTCTCGCATAGCTAAAGGAGGTAGACTCTTTTTTTCAAAAAAAACATCATTTAAAAAACGTACTATTTTAATAATATTCATATCAACTCAAGAATTTTGTGAATCCAATGAGATGGGTCGTGCGCTATCTCTGAAACTTCACATGGCTTGTAGCCTTCTAGTTGAATTTTTTTCAACTCAATCCAATCCGATGATGCTGTTTGAATAAATAAGCGATTTTCGCAACATATCGCCGATCCTGCATTAGGGGTCAGATGTAATTTTTTTTGAATAGGATCTGTTGGTTCAATTATGCGGCAATCAATAATTTTTAGCCGACGCGAGTCAGAAAGTAAGCAATAGAGTCCGGGCCACGGATAAAATGCTCGAAATGCACGGTCAATCCATGTCGCGCTCTTCACCTTCCAATCAATGAGCCCATGATTTTTTTCTATCTTATGAGCGTAAGTCGGATCGCCTATTTGTGAAGTCGCAGGGTATTTTTCTGGTTTTGCAAGAAAGCTTTGTAGCAAATCAGCCCCAAGCTGACTTAATTTCTCAGTCATTGTTTCCTGATTATCATTTTTTGTAATTGGAATTCGTTGTGAAAGGTGTACTGGACCTTCATCTAGCCCTGCTGTCATTCGCATTACACACGTTCCTGATACTGAATCGCCAGCCAGAAGCGCATGCTGAATTGGCGCGGCGCCTCGCCATCTAGGAAGTAAAGAGCAATGAATATTTAGTGGCTCATGTGCGGGCCAATCAAGCAACCACTGGGGGATGATTTTTCCATATGCTGCCACAATCAAATAATCACAAGGATATTGCTGAATTGTTTGACCAATATCTTCTTTTTTTAAAGAAAGAGGCCTAAAAACAGGAAGATGATTATCTTGCGCAAATTCATCAATCGGGCACATCTGATCTTGCAAGCCCCTACCCGCAGGCCGGGCGGGTTGTGTTAAAACAAGAACGATCTCACTGATTTTAAGAAGTCGCTCTAAAATGGGAACTGCAAATGTAGCGGTGCCAGCAAATATGACTTTTGGTTTTCTTTTTTTTTGATTCATTTATAGGCTCCAGTTTGACGGTGCGCGATATTTCTTCCAAAGACGATTTCGATCGCTAATATTTGAGACACGATCGGGAAATAAAATACCATCTAGAT
The DNA here is from genome assembly GCA_016874315.1 of Gammaproteobacteria bacterium. GTDB lineage: Bacteria > Pseudomonadota > Gammaproteobacteria > Berkiellales > Berkiellaceae > LLD-282. Next base: position 9,261 of record VGTX01000010.1, read on the forward strand.
GATCAATTTCGTGTTGGACACAAGACGACTCTAAGCCCTCAAATGTTTTTTGCTGTAGACTTCCAAGTTCATCATGGTATTCAACCAATATCCGGCTTGGCCTTGTAACAGATTGATAGACGCCGGGTAAAGATAAGCAGCCCTCTGTAATTTTGTGAAGAGGCCCTTGTTTTTCCAGAATAACTGGGTTGGCTAAGAAAATTGGAGTAGATCGATCGTCAGAGCAATCCATCACAAAAATGCGCAATAATAAGCCAACTTGGTTAGCAGCAAGCCCCACGCCAGGCCCTCGATACATGATTTCTAGCATTGCTTGATATAGTGCAGGAGCCAGCTCAAATTCATCAAAAGGACTTGCTTTTTGTCTTAAAATTGAATGAGGATGGTATCGCAGTTGAAGGTTATTGATAATTGACTGTGTCATATGAGAGAGTATAAGACGATAACATAATTGACTCATTGTAAGATTTTTTTTTAACAAATTCACTATAAAAATTAAAAATATATCAAATCATTACTAGTTAGACTATGCTGTCAATTAGCTATGATTGCATTTCGTAACTTATTAAAGGAAATAAGAAGTATGGACCGACTTATGATTGTTGAGTCGCCTTCCAAGGCCAAAACAATTCAACGATATTTAGGAGCTGGCTATAAAGTCATGGCCTCGTATGGACACTTGCGCGATCTTGTTCCAAAAAAGGGGGCTGTTGAGGTCGGAAACCACGAAGTGCATATGAAATATCAAAATATTTCAAAAAACAAGCAACATATTGAGCAGTTATGCGCGGCAGCTGAAGCAGCAACAACAATATTTCTTGCTACTGACCCTGATAGAGAAGGGGAGGCGATTGCTTTTCATTTGCTAGAGATTTTTAAACAGCATATCAATCTCACAGGAAAATTAGTGAGACGAGTGGTTTTTCACGAAATTACACAAACACAAATTATTCAAGCAATCGAGTCGTCTCGCGATTTAGATATGAATCTTGTTAATGCTCAGCAAGCAAGACGCGCATTAGATTATTTAGTAGGGTTTAATTTATCACCAGTGCTTTGGAAAAAAGTGAAGCCAGGCCTTTCTGCGGGTCGCGTGCAATCACCAGCTTTAAGACTGATTGCTGATCGCGAGGCTGAAATAGCAAAATTCCAGTCACGAGAATATTGGTCAGTGCATGCTGATCTTACTAGTGGCAGGAGAAAAGTTCATGCGAAATTTGTGAATATGCATGGAAAAAAATTAGGACAATTTGATCTAAATAATAAAGATCAAGTCGATGCTCTATTACTTCAAATAGATGAACATGGAAAAGATCGCTGGCGGATTGACACAATTGTTCATAAAGACAGAAAAAAGCAACCTGTGGCGCCATTTACAACATCAACGTTACAGCAGGAGGCTGCGCGCAAGCTTGGGTTATCCTCTGCGCAAACAATGCGAATTGCGCAGCAGTTGTATGAGGGTGTTGATGTTGGATCCGATTCAGTCGCATTAATCACGTATCTGCGCACAGACTCTGTTACTCTCTCTGAGGAGGCAATTAAGTCGATTCGTAGTGAAATTGCCTCAAGATACGGCAAAGAAAACCTCCCAGCTTCGCCTCGTGCATACAAAACAAAATCCAAAAATGCACAAGAAGCACATGAAGCGATTCGGCCAATTGATTGCACTCGTACTCCTGAATCGTTAAAAAAACACCTTGCACTTGATCAATATAAACTTTATGACTTAATTTGGTCTCGCACAGTCAGCTCCCAGATGGTGGATGCTATTTACGAAGATCAAATTATTACAATTAGTGCTGGAGATGATTATCGTTTCGAAGCAAGAAGAACATGCTTAAAGCGAGAAGGATTTTTATTGGTTTATCAAGAAGGGTCTGATGATGTTCAGATTGAAGCCACTGAAAATAAGTTTTTGCAATTAAAAGAGGGTGAATTACTTTCGTTTGTTAAATGGGATCCTGCTCAACATATGACAGAGCCACCGCATCGGTTTAATGAGGCCACGTTAGTAAAGGCGCTTGAATCCTATGGTATTGGTAGACCTTCAACTTATTCGAGTATTATCTCGACCCTAAAACAGAGAGATTATGTTGAATTTAAGCAAAAACGCTTTACACCAACCGATACGGGTGTAGTTGTAAATGATTTTCTAAAAAAATATTTTGTAAACTACGTTGATTATGATTTTACAGCGCAATTGGAAGACAGGTTAGATGCTGTTTCTTTGGGGGTTGAAAGCTGGACTACCCTCGTAGGGGAATTTTGGCTGCCATTTCATAATTTGGTAGAGCATATTTCTGAAAAAATTTCTAAAAAAGAGGTTGTACATGAGGAAATTGATGAAACATGTCCTCTTTGTCAGCATAAATTAGTCAAGAAATTTGGACGTGCGGGGAGATTTATCGGATGTTCGCATTATCCTGAGTGTAAATATACACGGCCTATAGATGGATCGGCAGATGAGGGGGCTACACAGCCAGCATCCGTAGATCGTGATTGTCCCTTGTGCCAAAAGCCATTGGTCTATAAAAAGGGGCGATTCGGCACATTTATAGGATGCTCTGGTTATCCTGAGTGTCGACATATAGAGTCCATGAAAAAATCGTATGAAACAGGCATCACATGTCCAACATGCAATAAAGGGCAAATTGTTGGAAAAACTTCACGTAAGGGAACTATTTTTTACGCATGCTCCGCTTATCCAAACTGTAAGCAAACATATTCAGGAAAGCCAGTTCTGCACCAGTGTCCACAATGCGCATACCCTTTATTAATAGAGAAGCAAACAAAAAAAGATGGCAAATTTATAGCATGTCCTGAAAAAACATGTGACTATCGGAAACCTCTAGTAACTGACTAAGCGTTGAATTGTATGCTTGCCAGCGCCATACTCAAGGCCACAAGAAGTTGTGACTGATGAGGGCGCTAATATGGAAGTATATTTTGGACAGGCGATAAAGAATCAACAGCTTTATGCGCAGAAAAAGATATTGGAGATGTTAGGAGATCGATTGATACTTGATTCTTGGGAGTCAAGTATTGGTCAGGGAATAACCGGGGTGTGTGAGGGCTCTATTTTGGAGAAGGGTGTTGTAAGCACTTCGACCATAGAGGCGGATGCATTGCCGATTGCTGCAACACAGATTCGACCATTTTTAGCGGGCCTACCTTTTCATGTAGAAGGTATTTCAATTGTTATGCACCCAAATAATCCATGGGTTCCAACCGCACATGCTAATATTCGAAAATTTTCGGTGAAGCTTGGAAGTGGAGAGAATTTTAAGTGGTATGGTGGTGGTTTTGATTTAACACCTTATAAGCCTATTAAAGAAATATGTCAGATGTGGCATCGAAATACAAAAGAATATTTGGATTCTTTTGATGATAGATTGTATTTCGATTGGAAAAAACAATGTGATGAGTATTTTTACTTAGATCATCGAAATGAAGCGCGCGGTATTGGCGGTATATTTTTTGATGATTATATAGGACATGAAATATACGATGAAAAAATGATTATTGGTCTTATCGATCTTTTTTTTGATATGTTTTTTAATATCACCTCCACTTTAATGGACAGGTCGTACACCGATGACGATAAAAAATTCCAGGAATGGCGTCGCGGAAGATATGCAGAATTTAATCTATTAAAGGATAGGGGCACACAATTTGGATTAAAAACTCAAGGGCGTATT
>VGTX01000011.1 GCA_016874315.1 Gammaproteobacteria bacterium
TGGAACTTATGCAAGAGCAGCAACGGGCAGCAAAAAGCAAAAAGAAGGGAGAGAAAAGTATCGACCAGCGCAAATGGCCAACAATTGTCAGCAAAGCTAAAGCGCTACGTGCAGAAGAAACCTCTGGTAAAAAGAAATCAGCGATTGAACAACGAAAATCTGACTTAACAGAGCGTTTAAGCGAATTATATTTACCAGAAGTGATTATTCCAACATTTTCTCTTGAGCATCGAGGCCATTCACAAAAAACACTGATACAAATATCGAATGGCTCTGTTGGATATGAATCTCATAAACCTATTTTGTCAAAAATTTATTTCCAATTAGAAAGTGCACAAAGAATTGCTATTGAAGGCGCTAATGGAAGTGGCAAATCAACATTTATTAAAGCAATTTTACAAGACACCAAGACCTATCGAGGTGGTGAGTGGTATAGCATAAAACGCAACGATATTGGTTATCTCGATCAACATTATGGCACACTTCCTGAAGATTTGACTGTCTTAGACTGCGCCCGTGAATATGCGCCCAACTGGTCAATCGCAGAGGTTAGGTTTCATTTGAGTACATTTCTTTTTCGTAAAAATGAAGAAGTTGCAACGCAAGTCAAACATCTATCGGGTGGAGAAAAAGCCAGATTAAGCTTAGCACTTTTGGCGATTTGCACGCCGAATCTTCTGATTTTGGATGAGGTCTCAAATAATCTTGATTTAGAAACAAAAACTCATGTTACTGAGGTTTTAAACTGCTATCCAGGCGCAATCATTGCAATTTCACACGATCAGGCATTTCTGAAAGAACTCAGAATTGATGAAATTATTGATATTGAAAAATGGCGTAGTATTGAAGACTGATTTCTTTCACTCAGCCATAATTTCTAAGAGGATAGGATCGTAACAGCTAATCATAAAATCGAGCATATCTGAAAAATCTCCTGAATCATAATACTCTAGCATAAGAGAGTTAAACTCGGCTGCGCGTTTTGCAGGAACATTGATTACAGGATATCCATTGGACAGAAGAATTCCATTCATCATAAATCGTGCGGTACGTTTATTCACATCGTAAAAGAACTGATAACGTGCCATATATAAAAACAAATAAATCGCCCTATTAACAATATTATCAACAGCACTGATAGAATGAACCACTTCAAACCAGAGGTTGTCCAACTTTGCCGGCTCTGGAGGAAGATACTCTGTGCCAGATATCATTACACGCCCATTTCGAAAGCACCCCCATTCCAACGCTTCTTCTTTTGCAGAAATTGCATGCAACTGTAGTACAAAATCCTTGGAAATCTCGAAGTTGCCACTGAGTACTGATTGAAATAACCACTTCCAGGCCTGTGCTTGATTGAGGGTAATCATCTGATCGGAAATTTTATGTCCACCAACTGTAACACCATCGAGCAATGTTTGAACTTCTGGCAATGTGTAAGCGATGCCCTCCAAATTAACAGCATCACAAACGAGCTCTGCTAATTGACGTTTTGCAAAAAATACGGCCTTGGATATATTAGGCTTAATTTCTGTTAGAAGTTTTTTTTGAATCACGAAGCATTAACCTATATTTTAATAGCGCAATCACTATCGAAAGTGTGTAGGAGATTTGATTAACTGTCAAGTTAAGAGATTAATATCCTTTAACTGGAGCTATAAGGATATGTATAGTGTGATTTGTGCAGTTTATAATGATATTGCAACGGTATCTGAGATTATAAAAACAGGCACTTAAAAGTTAAAAGACACACGATATTTATAGTGTGTCTTTTAGAGATGATATGTGTCAATGTAACGATGGTTATTGACCAGCAAGAGTGAGGCCGAGACCAAGACCTAATATACTTGCTATCGTTACAGCAGCAGCGGCACCAAAGCTATCACTTGCATATTCAGTAGCAAAATCACTTTCTTTAGAGCCATTAAACACGCGTGTTGGAGCGCTAAACCAGCTACCATAAGCACATCCTGGGTTATCAGAAACATATACAACTGCATCATCATTGATAAGGTATGATGTGCCGCTCTCATTCCTTCGAATAGGAATGCCATTGTTCGTGTGAATATGATAATAAAAATCTTTTTGACCTTGATTAACAATTTCTCCGCCACAAAGGAGTTTTGTTTTTTGGATATTAATCTTTTTCATATGTATACTCCAACTTAAAACTTTGGTGCTGAAAAGTTTTTGCCAAAAATATATCCCGCTGCAGTCATAACTGCGAAGGGTATAAGAAACATTGTTCCAATCGCACTTACTCGACTTGAAGCAGAATTTCTTACGTCAATCGTATATGATTTCTCAACTTCTGGTCCATTTTCAATTGTTGGATCGGAATAATACTCAGTCACTTTATAAATAAAGTTTCCTAAAAAATTCAACTCTCCAGTATCTGTAAGAGTATGTCTTTGATACTCGAGTCCAAATCCTTCAATCTGGCCTAAAGTCGTGGTGGGCACGTTACGCATCTAAAACACCTTATGTAATCATCTAACTTTATACACCCAATATCCCACTAATTTACATCATAATCAATATGTTAGCAAAGCGTCCATGAAATTTAATCTAAAAATCCTTTTTAGAAGACTCTTCCTTATGAGGGCTTGCATAAGCAGCCACATGAGTAAGATTTTGAATTGGTGTATGTGCATGAGCATTGTGCTGACTATCTTTTTCTGATTGCTGCTTAAGAATGGAATAGCACCACTGTATAAGGACATGATCTGCGTTTGCTGATTGAATATGTTGATATCGAGATATATCAGCTTCAGCTGCCTGACTCAACCATATTGAAATCAAAGCAATCTCTTGGTCAGTTAAATTGTGTTTATAGTATTTACAAAACTCAAAAACAGCATTGATTTGCAATACGGGTGTCAGTCCCGGAGTATTTAAGAAATACTCAATAGCACTTGGCTGCAATGCTTCAATATTACAAGTATTAAATAAAAATATGAATCTTTTATGCTCTACTGAACATGATGCAATAGCACGAATGTCATCAGGACTACTAAATTTTGGATATATTTTAGAAGTATCAGCGTCTTGAATGAGTATGTTTAGTAAGTTGGCATCCTTTTGCAAAGCATGATGGAAGAATTTTTGCTGCAATTGTTTGTAAAAATCGGTTGATATTAAAGCTCCACGATATTGATGTAATACACTCTGAAGATTAGCCATCATAACACGGGCACTCTCAGGATGATGCACGATTTTGTTGGATAGGTAATTTTCAAATGCGGTTTCAAAAATCGGTTGATCTAATATCTTTAAATCTAAATCAGAAAAGATTTTATTATTTTGAATCAAATGAAACAAATATATTTTTTCAATATCACCACCGGATTGATAATAATCAGATAATTGATTATCAGATATGAGTCGTGATAAGAAATTCATATCGTTGATTTGATAAAGTTCTTTAAATTTTTGAGGATTTTTTTCACACAGCTTTATACCATATTCGGATAATAATATCGTTACCTTTTCGACAGGCATTTTATCAAAATCAAGATAATCAATCTGAAGGCTATACATTTTAAATGCTGGCGCGGAAAGGAGGGTTACTTGGAGTGGGTGATTTCTCGATAAAAAATCTAAAAACCTTTCCAAATCAATATGACATTCGCGGATATTTGATGATGTTTCGTTATCAATTAAGCGCTTTAAAGCTGGTATGTGTACACAAGTTAATGCTTCTGCAGTAATTCCCATTTCATAATAAGGATGCATTTGATGAGAAAGCAGTAAAGAAAAATATTCGATAGGTTTTGAGTGATAAGTAGCGAAATATTCTGGAGTAATCCATCCATTCTGATAATAAAAAAATGCGTCATCTGAAATAGCCAATTCTATCAAATCTTCCGATCGCATTTTTGCAAGAGCCATTGGGTTGAGTACAATATTATATTTAACAGCCTCTTTATACGCCCGTATTGCTCTATCGGATATAAGCAATGAAATAAGATTGCTAAAGCGATATGAACCAATCATTTTATTAATTTGAATAAACTGCTCGATTGAAACAAATCCACTTTCATAAGCGTTAACCGCTTTTTCAGATATAAGAGTTTGTAACGTACTCGCATCTTCAAACGGAAACTCATACATAAATTCCAAAACATTTAAATATCCTGCAGGCAAATACTTTTTAAATTGTGAATCAAACAGATGAGTGAGGCCTTCTTCTGAAAAAATGTAGTTAAGACAATTCTGCGATAATTTTAAAAATCTTAAGAAAGAGCCTCCATATTTTTTATACACAACATGTGCTAGGGGTGAAGTGAGAATTGCTGCCCGCTCGGACTCAATAAAAAAATTAATATCAGTCTCTTGTATATCAAGAGCCTCTGATAAGGGCAAATCTTGATTAAGAACAAACAGTTTAAACACAGACTCTTTTGCATGGAGCATTGTTCGATATTTTTTGACAAATGAAGGGTGTATAGAAGTAATATAATTGCTTAATGTCGAATTTTTAATTAAAAAAATTCGCGTCAACGTTTGCTGTGAAATCAGATCGCGGTAGCTAATTTGAGCGTTTTTATACAAATTCAAAAGATAGTTACGATCTTCGATATTTAATCGCATTACGCTTAAATCTGGAGTTTTTTCAAACAATGGCTCCCAGTTTACTGGTATAAGTGTTGAATAACTTAAGCCCGTAAAAATTTTTAGTGCGTTTTGGATAGCAATCAACTCATTGGATTGCAAAGATAATGATATTCCATTGTCATTTTGATGGGCTTTTAATGGAATATTTGGTGGTAATCTATTTTCTAGCAATATTAAACCGTAACGAACCAGTCCCTGCCAGCGCAATGAATCGTTTCCATATAAATGAAATGTAACCTCGAAATATTTGGAATGAACATCATATTCTATTGATAAGGTACCAGAGTGGTATCTCAATGGTAGATTGTATTTTAATAAAATCTTAGGGTAGGACATATCAACGAGCAATAACACTGGCTCTGATAGCTTTGCTCGAGTATTAGAAAAAATGTTCTGATGTTCTTGAACGGTTACCATGATATTGATGATATCTTGCGGCAATGCATCAATCAAACCTTGTTGATAAAAATTCGATCGAAGAGCCAATGAATCTAAAGCTGTTTGATGAATAAGTGTATGTAAATCGGCTAATGAGCTGTTATGAGTTACGAGATCGTTAAAAACATATACTCTTTCTAATGAATCGCCTGCACGATATAGAGTTGCTGCAATGACAGAGAAATCTTTACTTAAAAGTAAAAGGTTGTGAGCCGCATCCTGATCGAATTCCGTTATTCGCATTTTATATGCTTGGAGAATTGAGAGAATAGTATTTAATTGATATTCTTTCGTGCTCCGATCGACAATCACAATATTCAATAAGAAATAGAATTCTTCGAGCATATTAATAAAATTTAGAGCCTGTTCGCGGCGATCGGAATAGTTGTTTGAACACTGAAGAGATTTTAAAGACAAATCGAGAATATCAAATAACTGACCTATTTTTTTTATAGAAACAATATTTTTAATTCGATTTTTGGTTAACGCAATATCAGTGAATTCTCGATCTATTCGAAAAGATGCTGTTAACGCGTTAACTTCTTTCTTTAATTCTTGATGGAGTCTATCAAAATGTGCTGGATCGGCCCATAGTCCAATTTGAGACTGCATTTTATTCAAAATAAGATCTGAATCCTTTATCACGCCTCTAAGATTTTTATCTTGAAAAATAAGTTGATACATTTCACTTAACAATTCTTCACTCGTATGTTTTTGAAAAATTGATGGGAAAATAATATTTAATACAGTCTCTTGTAGTTGCATTTTTATCAAGGTATTGCAAAGAAAAACAAGCTTCAAGCCTTTATTTTTATAGCAGCAATCATAACAAAAAGCAGTCCATTTTTCTTTATTTTCCGCTTTAAAAACATAACGTTGCAAATCTAGCGCTAGGCTAAAAAATATTTTCTGATTATGTTCAAATTTTTGTACATTAAAGGCATCAGGATGCCAATCGAGCGCGACAGGCTGTAACAAATAATTGTTTATAGATTTATAAAATTGATTATTTTTCTCGATTCTTTGCTGTTGTAAGATCTCTGCTTTTTCAGCAGTTTTAATACGTTTTTTATTGATTAATGCGGTCATTAAAGAATCAATCTTCATTCCTGGTTCAGGTGTACCTAAGAACGCCCCCTCGAGCTTATTTACGATGTCGAGATATTGCGATCTTAAGATCGGATTGTCAGGATGTTGAGTAATCAAGACAAGCAGATTATGGACTTCATAAGCAATTTCAACAATCTCACGAGTTAAAGAGAACGACACAATTTGTTTCAAATACATTTGCAGAATAAATCGAACAAGATCGGAAAGTATTTTTTGATGGACTGCAATATTCTCTAAGGTCTTATTTTGTGAGGGCAAGACACTGAGGTTTTCTAACATTGACCGCAGTTGCGTAATGGTCATTCTAACAGATTGAATTTTATCATTTTGAATAATATTCATTTTTTTCAATATTTTTTGTAAGCGATCAAGATTCTGGACTTGAGCCTGCCGTATATCTGTTAATACAGTCAAGCTTGGCTCCTCAGGAGAGCCAATCAGGTTATCTGTCATAGAATCTGTTAAATTAAAATATGCAGATGGAACATAGAATATTTTTCTATGCTGAACATCAGCAACGATAAGATGGCCTGATGTAAAAGCTTGAGCGATTTCTTTTCGGATAGACTCCAGGGTCTGATTAGCATTTTTTATTTGAAATACGAGAATATGTTGGCTTTGAAAAAAACCTGCTCCATGCGAGGTTGAAGGGGTATATTGTTTAACAATAATAGCTTTTGTATTTTTCTTATCAAAACTTTTTAAAAATTGATCTTGCGCCTCTTCAATTGTATCGGCAATAATTAATTCTGAGCCTTTTTCAATAATTGCAGCAGTATTTTGATTTTTTGTTACAACGCGCATAACAGAATGTTTGGGTCGATATTGCGCAATAAAATCATGAGAAAGAGCAGATGGAGTCAATCGGTCACGAGGCAATGCACGTGCCTGAACGATATGATATATCTCTGTATTAGGATCGTAAACAAATTCAATATCCATCTTCATTCCATACTGTTGCTCGATAAACTTGGCAAAAGAATGGATATACTTCGCGCTTTTTTCAGATAAGCATGAATTTGTTATAAAACTATTTGGTAAAAAAACAGAATCCATTTTTCCAGTGGAAGGGTTAACTTTTTTTTCTATTCGAAATGGCTTCTCTCGTACTTCGGCATACACTCGATTTCTAATGATTGTAAATTCATCGAATGGCCCCAGACCATTAACAATTAAATCGCCATGACCAAGAGCCGCATTAATTCTTGTTTTATCATGAGTTAAATCGCTGTAACAAACTCCACCTACGACTGTTTTTTGAAGCTTATCTGCTTGCAGCTTATCTGTTTGAATAAGTTTCTGAATCAAACACGGACAGAGCGGGAAGTGTTCTGTAATATTTTCATTAAGGCTAAGCCGTTGAGAAAGTGATTTCTCACTCAAATAAGACGCAATAACCATTCCGATTGATTGATTTAATTGACTTTTATGACTAGCAAAACTTTCATTACCACCCGGATTGGCATTTAGGACTTTATCCTCATCACCAGTACTGCGAACCATAAAAAATTCATCACCTGTCAAGATATCCTCGCTGAGAAAGGGGTGCATGGTGAAGCATTGAACAATCTGTTCTCGTAAATGTGATAGGATAAACTTAGCATCTTCAGTGAGATTAATTGCACCAGCCTGTGCATTCTGAAAATTTATCCAAATAGCGTCAAAATCCTGGATATACTGTCTAAGGTGATTAACAATTTCTGAATGTGAAATAGTAAAAAACTTAGGCACAGAAACTTTTTTTCTAGCAGCGTTTGTAGAAAAGCTATTAAATTCATCCACAATTTTTTCTAAAAACATGAGATTTGCAGCTTTATTACCATATTGCGTTGCATTCAGTTGCACTTGGGATGGATATTCGGGGGTAATGTGATATAAATCTGACTGGTCCATAGAATTATGCTATTTTCTCTTTGAAACTATTAAATATTAGCATTGACCTATTGTTAAAAGAGATGAATTACATTGATATATGATAAAATCGGCTAACGAACTCTCTTATATAAAGTTTTTGAAAAACTGAAGGATGAGAAAAATATGCATAATCTAGAATCTGTTCATAAGAAAGTTATTGAATCGATTGACTCTACTTCAGCTCATGTGGCGCGTTTTTTTAAGACAGGAGCAGGAGAGTATGGTGAGCATGATTCATTTTTAGGAGTGACTGTCCCAACGATTCGTAAACTTGTAAAAATCTTTGAAAATCTTACACAATATGAAATTGCGCACTTATTATCATCAAAATTCAACGAAGAGCGTTTATTAGCACTACTGATATTAGTAAAACAATATCAAAAAGGCTCAGCAGCTGAAAAAGAAGCGATTTATAATTTTTATCTTACACATACGGATTATGTTAATAACTGGAATCTTGTTGATAGTTCTGCACATCATATTGTAGGGGAGTATTTATTTTCCAAAGATATATTGCCATTGATACAGCTTTCCAACTCATCAATTTTATGGGAGCGACGAATCGCAATTGTAGCGACTTGGTATTTTATTAGGCAATCAAAGATTCAACCGACATTTACGATTGCGCAAACTCTCTTTAACGATCGAGAAGATTTAATTCACAAAGCAACAGGATGGATGCTGCATGAATGCGGAAAGAAAAATGAATCAGCGATGATTAAATTTCTAACAACTCACATTCATGAAATACCGCGAACAGCCTTGCGTTATGCGATAGAGCGACTTCCATCGGAAAGTCGCTCTCAGATCATGATGAGTAATCAGCGCAACCCTCTTTTCAAAAACGAATAGTTTTTGGTGTGTCTTATTTTTGAGAAGTCCATTTTTCCATGCGCGAATTCGTATTTGCATGAGAGACATCTGCATAACGATGTAGGTTTTTTTCTGAAAAAACTAGTACGTTAGTTGGAGCTTTAGCATTCAATATTATTGGCGCATCAGGCTCATACATCGTGATAGCAGCATCTTCTCTACCACAAGAAAATAATAGCTCTGCGTGAGTGCGATTCTGATCGACAAAATCAGATATTGAGAGACTTTCTTTACAAACTTTGGTAGCGACTTCTACAAAAATCGACTGTGTATGAATATATTGCTCAATGATCGTCTGTTTCTCGTCGTAAGAATGACTACTGCAATATATTTTTGAAATATGTTTTGCAATATTTTTTTCTACCGTTGCTAAAAATTCTTTATATAATATAGGCGGTCTTCCATCTATCCGATATAAAATCCTAATAGCTGCATCGAGCACACTGGCTTCTTGCATGATATAAGCGATAACAATGGCATTTTTTAAACCTTCTACATTTCTTATGAAGGACTTTTCCATAAGCTTGTTAAAATCAGTGACTGCAATCATCTGAAGAATACTTAATAAGAAGACTGATTTTTGCATCTTACCCAGATCGTTTGATAAAAATGGAAGATGAAAGCTTTTTAACTCTTGATTAATTAATGAAGTTAAAAATTTTACTGGTAATATTTGATATAAAATAATTTTTTCAAAAAAACTAGTATTATAATTTTCTATTGCGTCGAAGATAATTGCTTTTTGCAGATCTGAAACAGCTATTCCAGTCAAATGTGCTATATGACACTCCCAATTAATAAAATCTGCTTTATTAGTGATATTAGTAGCAACATGTACCATGATTTTTTGTGGCAGAGAGGTCCAAAATTGTACTTGAATCTCTGGAAAACTCATCCTATAAATTGCAAATGCAAAGGCCCCTTTATCAACATGCTCTGCAAGGCAATTGAATAGCAATTGATTATCTATAGCTGACGCTAACTCGTTTTCAAATTGCTTGAGAAATACCTTTGCTAAGCGATAGTAGAGTGGGGTACGCATAACATAGCCAGACTGATGACTAAAAGTTGCTGATTGAATGATTTTCGCAGCGACAAAATCATATGCTTTTTTAAACTCATCTTGATACTGAGCATACATTTTCTCATATAATGCCTGGCTGTTTGTGCACAAAATATACTCTGAAAGATAACTTAAAAACAAAGTATTTTTCTCAAATAACTCATCTCGAACTTCGGGCGGGCAGGCTGTGTTATCAAAAAGTGTCGGCTCATGTGAACAACCAGGGATTTGATACGGTGTAAGATTTGAGAGATACTTTAGTATCACTTTTTTATTATCTTGTAACAATTCCTGGAAATAAGGAAAAGGCGTTTCAACAATTGCCTTCATTAACAAATCGTGACGCAAATCTTCGGTGACCGCGAGAAAACCCACGATATAGTTAGCATCAGCTGTTATACAAGAAAATGTATCTAGCATCTTAAAATACAGATCTAAAGAAATTGCATTTCTTTTAGCAAGTAATTCAAATACGAACAATACATCGAGAGAAATATCATACTCTAACCCTTGAACAGCTAATTCATAAAACCATTGAATGGTACATTGAAACAGATCGTGAAAAGTTATCTCATCATGAGCTTCGCACAACAAGTCTGTAGCACTACAATACCTTACAGGACTTCCAGCTTTATTCAATTTCAAATCAAAGCAATTTACAAAGTACATCGATCGTAATAAGGTTTGTTTCCACACTATAGGGAAATCATTGTGGTCTTGTATTTTTATTTCTCGGATAATCCAGTTATGAATATCCAAGCACAAGTTTTTTCCAATATGACCTTGAACTAATGAAATCTGTGTTGTATTAACAGTTATAAAATCTACTAGGCTTATTTCATCAGACAAGGCGCCAATATGACAAAACTGATGAAACAAGCAAGATAATTCTGCATCATTGAGAGCAATTTTTAAAATTTTTAAAATAAACCCATACAGAGTGCCGAGGTCAGGCAATGATGACCGAACAAGCGTAATATCTTGCCAAAAATGTTCTATCATGTTGCAAAAACGCTGAACACCATTTTGAGTACTTGCATCAATATGATTCATTTTTAAAAAATCGTTGCAGAGGGTGGCTATTAACTCAGGTTTTTCAGCATATAATCCATACATAATGGCACGGCGCAACTCAATATCATCAAATACAGATGTTTCAGTGAGGCTTTGAATGATTGAAAAGATATTATCTTTTTTAATACCTTTGCAGATGAATCTTTTAAATTCAGTAAATGGCAGAGCATGAAAGGCGCTCATGAGCACTTTTTTATGAAAGCCATCTGAGGAGTACTGCAGCATGTTACTTAATATATTAATCAGATCAAGGTACTTCTGATCGCCAAAAATATTCCCTCTGATGGCTTTTAAAAATTGTATATCACCTTGATTGATCGAATAGGTGACCATCCAAGCAGTCTGGCTCATAGTGGGCTCTATCGTATGATCGGAGCTTGATGATTGAGTGGAGATTTTCTTGAAAACATTAACTGTTTTTTCTGTTGCAATAGGAAGAGTGATAAGGCATCTTTTCGAATATTTTGAACTTGCATTTGAAATAGCGAGGAGGTATGAATAATATTCATGTTGTGTTAGACCCGATCGGAGTAGTGCGCTCTCAAGCTGACTCTTAGACGGAAGCTGCCAATAGCATCGACCAATGGCCATTTTAGCAAAATATTCTATCGCTTGAGATGCAGGGACTTTGCTATAGCAGGTTTGATATGTTTCAGCACAAACAACGGCTAAAGTTTTTAAAATACTTACATTAATACAGTGAGTTACATTTATGAAATGATCGTTGAGAATACAAAATAACACAACAATCCGTTCATGCGTTTCAGAATGTTGCACATTCTGAAATATTGATTCCATAAATGGCACAATATTTTTTTTTATATCCGCTGAAAGGTTATCAAATAATTTCGTATTCTCGATTAAAATCAATATATTTCGATAATATTGAGACCAAAGATTTTTCGAGCGTATTTCAGATAATTGCTGCCCAATATTGCGACAGTACTCATCTAGAATAATTTTATATTCGAGATTTATAGCGTGCTCTAAAAAAATCTTAGCGTCTACTTCATTTGATAAGAAAATCTGCTTACGCAATGAAAACCATAATTCTCTTTTCTCCCACGCGCCATCAAAGGAAAAAGAAAGATAACAAACATCTCGAGACTTATTCGAGAGTGCATTCATTTCTTTACTAAAAGACACGATATTTTCTAAACTATCGTGAGTATTCTTTTCATTAAATATTTCTGTCCATTTTAAAAGAGCAGAGGAAATATCGAGCATTAACAAAAATCCGACACTTAAATCATAAGGCCCATGATATATGTATATCCACATCAAATCAATCATAACCCAATGATATTAATGGTTTATTCTGTTTTTCAGTCTTTTTCATAAAAAAGATACTTTTCAGTCCGCATCGTAAATAACGGCATTCTTTCGAAATAGAGTTATGATTCACCGAGAAAATCATGTATTATGGTGTTGAATTTTTTAAGAACTATTTTTAATGCTGCATTATGTCTAAAGAAAAACTACAAAAGAAGCTATTACACTATATTGGAGAGGCGATTGCGCATTTCCATCTCATTCAGGAAGGCGATAGAGTTTTAGTGTGTCTGTCAGGAGGAAAAGACTCCTGGGGCATGGTCTGGGCGCTCAATGAGCTCTCAAAAAAATCCAAAATCTCCTTCAAACTCCGAGTGCTCACCCTCGACCAGGGGCAACCTGGATGGGACGATCGAGCGCTCAAAGAGCGTTTAGAGGCGATGAAAATTGATTATGAGGTTTTAACTCGTGATACATTTTCGATTGTGAAAGAAAAGATTCCAGAAAATAAAACATATTGCTCGCTTTGCTCGAGGCTACGTC
>VGTX01000012.1 GCA_016874315.1 Gammaproteobacteria bacterium
TGGAGATGTGAAACTAAAAGAGTCTACAACATCGATGATGGGGAGCGATTAATCTATGAAGGCAGTATTAAGTAATTTGAGTTCCATTATAACAGGATTTCTTGGAGGAGCATTTTTATGCATGCTTATCCTACTCAGTAGTGCATTTACTGTGCATGAAGGGCAGCGTGCCGTAATTATGAGATTAGGTCAGCTGAAAACCGATCTGAATAGTCGACCAATTATATGTGAACCAGGATTGCATTTTCGGATTCCCTTTCTAGAATCTCCATACTATATAGATATTCGACAACAGATTTGGATTATGGATAGCGATCCGATTCAAACAATCGATCAGCTATATCTATTGGTAGATTTTTATTTTAAGTGGGAGGTCTCTGATTCGGCGGAGTTCTTCAGAATACATACAGCTGGGGGCACCAGGTCATGGGATGCTGCAAAAAGTAATGTTGAGTTTCTTTTAAAGCAGCGTGTAAAAAATGCAGTCCTCGAAGAGTTTGGTCGTAGGCCTTTGGGTCGGTTAGTCCTTGAAGATCGTCGAGATATTATGGAAACATTTGGCGCAGGCCTATCAAATAGCTTAAAGGATTTGGCAGTTAAACTTGTTGATTTAAGACTAAAAAAGATTGAATTACCTGACGATGTAAGTGAGAAGGTTTATAATCGTATGCGCACAGAGCGTGAAAAAAGCGCAACAATGTTACGCGCAAGCGGATTGGAACAGTCTGAAAAAATTCGAGCACAAGCTGATTTTGATGTGAAGATGATTTTATCAAAAGTACAATCAGATGCATTAAAAATGAAAGGACAAGTCGATGCGGAGATTATGAAGATGTATGCTGAAGCATTTGCCGATCAGGTTGCGTTTTACGAATTGATGCGTTCATGCGAAATGACGCGGGAAGTTTTTCAATCCCCAGATAATATATTAATTGTGAGACCGGAAAAAGTATTTCCAGGTATATATAAAAGAGAGCATATTCAATGATTAAGATTCCTGAAGGTTTTATCGATCGCGCACAACAACGTGAAAAACAGCACTATAACGATCCGATTTTTTCACGTGAAGCGATTTTGGATTTGTTTCGGCTGCATGGAAAAAAGGCACGTTTAGATGATTTCGCTGAAATATATGAAGCAGACGATCGACAAAAAGCTCTTGAATATCGACTTAAAGCAATGGTTCGCGATGGGCAGCTGATTGATTATGATGGATTTTTAACGACCGTAGATTACTGGCCTTTATTTAAAGGCTCAGTTGTGCTGCATGATCGGCAAGTTTGCGCTGTATTAGATGATCGAGAAGGAAGCTATACGATACTTAAAGCTGCTCCAGGAGTTCTTTTTTCTGGAGATTATGCTGTTTTTGCATTAATAGAGCCGCTTGGATCGGTAGCATTTTTTCAGATGATCGAGCCAAGTACTGTATATTTACATGGTCAAATTGAGAATTCACGAGAATATGATTTGCCTTATGGTTATTCGCTCGCTGTTCGGGTTTTAGATGGAATATTTTGCGATCAAGTGATTAGCGTAAAACCATTGCCAAAGAAAACATATCCTATTGGGTTAAGAGTATGTATTCGGCTTGATAGACAAGCACAAAGTGAATATATTTTAGGAGATTTAGTTGATTTTCAAGAAACTCCAAAAGGTATATTGAATGTCATTATGGAGTTAAATCTTCCATGGATTTGGTCACAAGCTGTAATGAAAGAAGCACAACTGTTAAGTAAAACAGAAATTGTACTCACAGCTGATCGTACTGACTTAACTATGCTGCCTTTTGTAACAATTGATGGTGTATCTTCAAAGGATTTTGATGATGCTGTTTATGTACAGCCAGGAGCAGAGCCCGGATCTTGGCAGCTATTTGTTGCTATTGCGGATGTATCGCATTATGTGCGACCTGGGACAGCGATTGATCATGAGGCGATTGCAAGAGGAGTGTCTGTATATTTTCCAAGGTATGTAATTCCAATGTTGCCAGAGGTTCTTTCTAATGAATTATGTTCATTAAAACCAGAGGAATTACGATATGCTTTGACTTGCAGGATTGATCTAGATGCTCAAGGTAGAAAGCAAGGATTTGAGTTTTTGGGAAGTGTTATTCGGTCTCATGCAAGGCTCACTTACGATCAAGTTCAGCGACGCGATGTTCCGATCACTCTAAAGAAAACAGTTGCTGATTTATGGACTGTGTATGATCTGCTCAAGCAAGATCGTCAGCGCCGAGGATATATTTCATTTTCTCAACAATCTATTCATTTTGATTTACTTGATAATGAGCATGTGCTTGGTATGACACGAGAGGTTGGCATGGAGTCTCATCATTTGATTGAAGAGATGATGCTTGCAGCAAATGAATGTGCAGCAGCTTTTCTGAAAGAGAATGCTGCATTTGGTGTTTATCGTGTGCATGGAGAGCCATTAGAAACCAAAGTGCAACTTTTTAATATGTTGTTAAAGCATATCGATAAAAAAATTGAACCGCCATATACATTATCAAAAATAGCCGATCTGTCTGAATACTTAAAAGAGCACCATCCGCGCCTGGCCCCTATGGTTTCACGTATTATGCAACGCGCTGGTTATCAAATCGAGCCTGATAGACATTTTGGACTGAATTTTGATTTATATACGCATTTTACATCACCTATTCGTCGTTATCCTGACTTACTTGTGCATCGATTAATCTATGCTGTTCTACAAAATAAGCGCGAAAAATCAACAGCCAATGAAGGGGTTCAAAAAATCCCATCAATTCTTTCGCGTGTAAATTATCTTGAAAGACGAGCAGAAGAGGCTGAGCGAGCATATCAGCAATATTTGAAAGTGCAATTTGCTCAAGGGTTGCAAGGAAAAGTGTTCACTGCATTTATCACAGGATTGAGCGAATTTGGAGTTTTTGTTGAGCTCGATCAATATCCTCTTGATGGTATGGTTCATTTTTCACAGTTGGGTGAGGGATTTTGGGTATATCACCCTGCAGAGGGGTATGTCTCTAATGGCGCTAAAATGCTACGTGTAGGAACGGTCTTAAATGTACAACTGACTGATACTGATACATCAAATCAACGTATTAACTTCAGCTATGTGAGTGATCGAGCATGATTCATAAGGTATATGGACGTAATCTCTTAGATTGCGCATTTAAATCAAATGTCTCTATTCGTTCAATTGATTGTACTGCTGAAGTTTTTGAGAAAATACAACATGACTGTAAGCGACGCAGCATTAAGCCTGCTATTAGACCCTTAGCATGGTTTCCTAGCGCTATAAAGCATCAGGGAATTATGTTTGAAGTTGATCTGATTGTGCATAGAGATTTTTCAGATCTTGATTTAGATCAAATGAAAACGGTGCTAGTTCTTGATCATTTACACGATCCCCAAAACGTAGGAAGCGCGTTACGGCATGCTGCTGCGTTTGGTGTAGATTGTGTGGTTATGCCCTTAAATAATAGTGCGCCATTAAGTGAGGCCGCAATCCAGGCTTCTGTTGGTGGAATATTTTTGATGCCAATCGTACAAGCTCCATCATTTAGTCAAATGATCGATCGTTTAGCACAGGCAGGATTTGGCATTATAGGCACATCTTTGGCAGAACGCTCTGAATCATTTCATCCTAATGTTTTTTGGCCTAAAACCGCTCTAGTGATTGGTCATGAAGGATCTGGTCTTTCACACGGGATTGAAAAAAAATGCGATCATCTAGTTAAAATTGATATAGCACCACAAATGCAAAGCTTAAATGCGGCTGTTACAGCGGCAATTTTGTGTTTTGAGCGGTACAAAGCACTCAAAAGTTAATAAAAAATAAATTTTATAAGTAAGATCTGAATGGTCATGAGAAACGTTCTGTCATGATGAATTTGAGATTTTTATTGTTTCGTATATCCTTAAAAAGAGAGCTCGTCTTACTGAATGCTCATGAAAGCAAAAATCAGATGTTCGAATCAATCATGATTATCAGGATAGTGCGATATAGTGAATACAAGACTCTCGGTTTTGAGACTATCAAAAGGAATTTATTATGAGTCGATCGAAAACGATGCAAGTATATGATGCAAAAAATATTGAAGTACTGACTGGTCTCGACCCAGTGCGTCGCCGGCCAGGGATGTATACTGATACAAGCTCTCCATTTCATTTATTGCAAGAGCTGATTGATAATGCTGTGGATGAGGCATTAGCTGGTCATGCTACCGATTTATTTGTAACAATTGATAACGATAATGCCTTTACCGTAGCAGATAATGGTCGAGGCATTCCGGTTGATATGCATCCAGACCATAAACGTCCAGCTATCGATTTGATATTAACAACACTGCATTCAGGTGCAAAGTTTTCTCAAATGACCTATCAATACTCCGGTGGTTTACATGGAGTTGGATTATCGGTTGTAAACGCATTATCAGCAAGATTAACGGCACGTGTTATTAAAGATGGGAAAATATATGAAGTACAGTATAAAGATGGTGAATGTGTTGTACCGTTAAAAACGATCAAATCTCAAGGTGACGTTCCACGTGGAACAATTATCTATGCAGAGCCCAATCCTACATACTTTGAAAAAGTAAATATATCACTCGATCGTTTAAGGACATTTCTGCGGACAAAAGCACTGCTTTGCTCAACATTAACGACACATCTTATCACCGATGCAGGTGAAGAGTCTTGGAGCTATCCTCTCGGTTTGAAAGCATATTTTCAGCAATTACCGTACACAAATACTTTATGGAATGAGCCATGGTTTGTTCATCGAGCAGAAGCAGATTATGAATGCACATGTGTATTTAATTGGGCTGACACAACAATTATTTCTGATTCTTTTGTTAATTTAATACCAACCGTACAAGGCGGCGCGCATGTCCAAGCCCTAAAAACAAGTCTTTTGGAGGCTGTTAGAGACTACGCTAAAACAGCTGCTAAGCCACCAAAAGAAAAAATTATCTGGGACGATCTTTCTGTTGGGTTAAATTTTATTTTTGCTATAAAAGTTCACGATCCAAATTTCCAAGGGCAAACAAAAGAAAAATTAGGAAGTTTATCTATCGGGCCTGCCCTTACTACCTTGCTGAAAAACATGATACTTTCTTGGCTGTATACGCATCATAAAGAATCATCACAATTGATGGAATTTTGTGAAAGAAATCAGCAAGAGCGATTGTTAGAAGATCAAAAAAAGCAAATTAAAAAATCTACGACATTAAAATTACCATTAAAGCTTACAGATTGTACGAGTAATAACTGGCGAGAACGAGAGTTGTACCTGGTCGAGGGAAAATCTGCAGGAGGCTCGGCAAAACAAGCGCGTGATAAAAAATTCCAGGCTATTTTAACCTTGCGAGGTAAGATATTAAATACATGGGATTTAAAAGCACATAAAATCTATGAGTCTCAAGAAGTCAAAGATATTATCGACTCTATCGGTGTTCAGCCAGGGAGTAATGATTTAAGCGGTTTAAGATATGGGAAAATATGTTTACTTGCTGATGCAGACTCTGATGGTGCACATATTAGTACTTTGCTATGCGCATTATTCGTTCAACATTTTCCAGAGCTCGTGAGAAGAGGGCATTTATATGTTGCACAGCCTCCGCTCTATAGAATTGATATAGGCAAGCAGCATTTTTATGCACGCACGCTTGAAGAGCAAGAAAAAATTATTGCTCAACATAATAATAAAAATTGGAGCGTTATTCGATTTAAGGGGCTTGGAGAAATGAATGCAAATCAATTGCGCGTTTCAACTCTCGATCCATTAACACGTCAACTTGTCCAGTTAAATTTAGATTCCATGATTCATGAGCAGCTCGATCTGTTAATGAATAAAAATCGTGCAGCCGATCGCAAAAAATGGCTGGAACAATAGGGGTAAAGCGCGATGCAAAAAGATTTATCAAATTATGCAGAAGAAGCATATCGTGAATACGCTATGTACGTGTTATTAGATCGAGCTTTGCCAAAATATAGTGATGGGTTAAAACCAGTACAGCGTCGCCTATTATATACAATGCATGAGCTAGGATTAGCCCCTGATGCCAAACCTAAAAAAGCTGTTCGGGTTGTGGGGGATACTCTTGGAAAATATCATCCACACTCAGATGTGGCATGTTATGAAGCTCTCGTTGGCTTAGCACAGGACTTTTCAACACGGTATCCCTTGGTACAAGGACAGGGAAATTTCGGGTCTATTGATGATCCAAAATCATTTGCTGCAATGCGATATACAGAGGCTCGGTTGTCTCGGTATTCGAGGACATTAATGGATGAGCTTACACAAGAAAGTGTGAGTTGGCAGAAAAATTTTGATGGCACAACTCAAGAGCCATGTGAGTTGCCGGCGCAATTACCGACATTACTTCTTAATGGATGTAGTGGGATTGCAGTGGGGCTAACGAGTGAAATTCCACCACATAATCTTGCCGAGTGTATAAATACAGTTTTATACGCGATTGACCACCCAACAGCAAATAATCGACAATTACTGCTTCAATTGAAGGGGCCCGATTTTCCATCAGGAGGCATACTATATGCAACTGAAGATGAATTATTGATGTTTTATGAGAGCGGTAAAGGATCGTTTCGCCTCACTGGAGTAATTGTACAAGAAAAATCAGATTTAATTATTTCCGCAATTCCGTATATGAGCACAGGTTCGCGCATTATTGAGCAAATTCATGAACTCATCGATCAGAAAATTCTCCCACAATCATGTACTATTGTGGATGAAAGTGATGAGCAGTATCCGGTAAGAATTGTGCTTCGTTTTAAAAATTCAACACAAGCGGAAGAATCCAAAGATATTCTGTTAGAAAAAACAGACTTAAAAATACAGTATCGTTGTTATTTCCATGCTATTGATGTGCATGGAAAGCCTACGTGTTATTCGTTGAAAGAGTTTCTCAATCAATGGGTAGAAATGAGATTGAACTGCTTGAAGGCCCAATATATTGCACGACGGGAAGAAATCGCAAAAAGACGAGCTGTGCTGAAGGTGTATCATATTGCTTGTGAATCTCGTTCTACTATTTTCCACGCTTTAGAGCATGAGGAAGATCCGTGGGGCGCATTAAAAAACTTTTTACAACTTACCGATCGTGAAGCTGAAGTTCTTTCGCAAATTCGACTTCGTGAATTAACTCGATTATCTGCCGATACATTAAATGCGGAGGAGCAAAATTTGCTGAGAGAAGATCGAAAACTTCTGCAAAAAATTGATGATAGAGCTCAGTGCATTTTGGCATTAAAGGAGCAATTGATCTCGCTAAAAGATATATACGCAGATGTGCGCCGTACTCAAATTATCTCAGAGCCAGTTGAGAAAACTGCAGGAGTAAAGACAACTAAGCGCAATACTGCCCAGTCTGAGCGTAAAGCAGATATAAAAGAGTGTACAGTGATTATTACAGAGCTTGGATGGGTGAAAAATATTACATCTAAATCTCAAGATAAAATTGAAGATTGGTCAGCACATATTCGTCCTGGCGATCGGTTACGTCAAGCGGTACGTGTTTTTTCTGACGCAGAATTAGTGTGCTTCGATCAGAAGGGGCGTCTATATGGATGTGCTGTAGAAGATTTACCAATATCAAAGTTTGGAGAGCATTGCAGCGCACTGTTTTCAATACCATCTGGGCATGAAATGATTTCTATTTGCTCAAAAGCACAAAATATTATTCTGGTTAATTCCTCCGGGTATGGCTTTCAAATGGACTTATCTTCTATTACAGTGCAAAAACGAGGAAAACAAGCTGTTTCTCTAGATGATAATGAATCAATCGCGGCCATTATTCCTGCCAATGTTTCTTATATACTGGCTCATTCAAAAGAGAAATTTGGATTGCTTCCTGTCGAGCAAATTGCCGTAAGACAATCAGGAAAGGGAACTTTGCTATGGAAAAGCGCTGGCGCTCATAAAGTAGATATTATGCCATTTAAGGAAAATGATAAATTATTTTTTGTTAGTGCTGCTGGACGAAAATCATCCGTAACTCTTGATGATGCGTTAATTAAGCGCGCGCAAGCATTAAAAATGATTAAGAAAAATTGCGAACTATTGGTGATTCATGAAGAAGAAAAAACTCTCTGATAAACAAAAAACGATCATGCAAGATATCAGGAGAAAAGACTCGGCAGACTTGTATGAAGGCTTTGTTCTTGTTAACAAAGGCAAGGTTGTGGATATATTTTGTCCAGAAATCGGAAAAGTTATACAAATCAATAGCACAAAAAGGCATCAATTGATTGTTGGTGATTCAGTAGGTCTTTCACGAGAAGACGTGCCAAATATTATTATGCGTCACAATCGTAGGAATGCACTTATTCGGCTAGACGATCCAATGCGACATCCAATTGCAGCAAATATTGATATGGCATATGTTGTTCTTGCTCCAGTGCCAGCTCCATGGGATGAAAGCATTGCTCAGTATTTATGTTACCTTTATGTGCTGAATATTCCATGTGCATTTATTATTAATAAAATTGATTTAGGGCAACTCTCTCCGAGCATATTATCACGATTAAATTATGCACAAGATATACTAAATTGCCCAGTATTTAAGGTATCAGCTTCGTCTGGTGAAGGATTAGTTGCTCTACGTCAACACTTAGAGCAAAAAACGAGTATCATGATAGGACCATCTGGTGTAGGAAAATCAAGTTTGGTGCAAGCCCTGCTTGCAGAAAAAAATATTGTTATTGGTGATTTATCTGCAGCACAGAAAGGTCGGCATACTACATCGGTGACCCAAAAATATCTCATCGATCAAAATAACGGCTGGTTAATTGATTCTCCGGGGGTGCGGCAATGTGGCTTGGGTTCCATTCTGAAAGAGGAAATATTGCTAGGCTTTCCTGACTTTCAGAAATATCCCTGTCAATTTCGCAATTGCAATCATATTCAATCAAAAGGCTGTGGTGTGCAGCATGCGCTAGATGAAAAAATATTACCTGCGCATCGTTACGAGGATTATTTATTTTTATGCCAGAAATTTTCAGTTGCACATCGATATGAGCGGCACTTTT
Organism: Gammaproteobacteria bacterium; assembly: GCA_016874315.1. Taxonomy (GTDB): domain Bacteria; phylum Pseudomonadota; class Gammaproteobacteria; order Berkiellales; family Berkiellaceae; genus LLD-282. The sequence goes on from VGTX01000012.1 coordinate 9,033, forward strand.
GATTTTGCATGCGGTATTTCTTGAACATAAAGAGGGACAAGATATCCAGGCAGTTGGGTTCGAAGTTCTGATGCAATTTTTTGCCCCTCACTAAGTGGAACTTCAAAATGCATAGCACCACTCACTCGATCTAATTGATGTAAATAATATGGCATGACACCTGATTCAAAACAACGATATGAGAGCTTTTTAAGAGTGAGTACTGAATCATTCACGCCCTTCAAAAGTACAGATTGATTGAGAAAGAGCACCCCTGATTGATTCCAATGCTTAAGTTTTTTATGCAATTCATCATTAATTTCGTTTGGATGATTAATATGTAGAACGATTGTAATTCGTACCGATTCAGTATTTTTCCAGCGAACAATCTCAAGTAACTCGTCTGTAAGTCGATCGGGAATCATAACAGGAAAGCGCGTATGGATACGAATGGCTTTTATTGAATTTATTTGACGCAAATCATTTATAATCATTGCTAATCGTCGATCGGATAAAGTTAGTGGATCTCCACCTGATAAAATTACTTCTTCAATATCCGGTGTGTTTTTTAACTCATTAAGGCGTTGATTCCAGTCTGCAAGAGAGAGGGCACTATTTTCGTAATCAAACTCACGCCGGAAACAATAACGACAGTTTACTGGACAATATCCAGAGGCAATCACAAGGAAGCGATTTTGAAATTTATGCAACACACCCGGCGCCGTGAGGAATTCACGCTCTTGTAACGGATCGGGAACGGATTGTGACTGTGTAATACCATCATTTTCTGCTGCAATCGGAAGCACCTGCTTTAACAAAGGGCAATGAATATCATTTTTATTCATGCGATTAGCAAATGAAAGAGGAACTTTCATTGAGAATCGGTGATGCTCCAAAACATGTGATCTATCCGTATTAGGAATCTCTAAATAATCTAGTAAGTCCGAACAATTACGGAAACCAGATGTTGCTTGTTGTTGCCAGTTCAAAAGATGCTTGATTTTATAGAAATAGTGGAGCAATATTAATCTAATTTTAATAAATTTATAAGTGGTTTATGGCAGTTGTTTCAACAAATGAATTTAAAGCAGGCTTAAAAGTCCTATTAGATCAACAACCTTGTGCAATTATGGAAAATACAATTGTGCAGCCAGGAAAGGGGCAGGCATTTAACCGTGTAAAATTGAGAAATCTTTTTACAGGAAAAGTGTTGCAGAAGACTTTTAAATCAGGCGAAACTGTAGAGCTTGCAGATGTTGTCGATGTTAATATGCAGTTTCTTTATAAAGAAGGTGATACCTGGATCTTTATGGATGAAGTTACATTCGATCAATTTATTGTCGATCGTGAAGCGGTAGGCGACGCTGCTTTGTGGATTCAAGAACAAGACGTCTGTATCGTTACACTATTTAATGGTGGCGCTATCTCTGTTGTTCCACCTATTTTCGTAGTACTAGAAATCGTAGAAACCGATCCAGGATTGCGTGGAGATACATCTTCCGGCGGATCTAAGCCAGCAAAATTGAGCACAGGTGCTGTTGTGCGCGTTCCTTTATTTGTGCAGCAAAATGAGCGTATCAAAATTGATACTCGTGATGGCACATATGTTTCTCGTGAGTAGTATTTTCGAATGATTGGTATTAATGAACTTATGCAGCGCGCTAATATTAAGCGCGCTGTTAGAGCGCTGCTTCATGAGCATAATCTCATAGAAGTCGATGTTCCTGCGCTCTGCCCAACTGTGTGTCCAGATGTTGCTGTAGAGCCAATATCGCTCGATGTACATCATAAGAAATACTATTTACAGCCCTCGCCAGAATTTTGTTTGAAAAAAGTTCTTTCAAAATTACCAGTAGATATGTACTCTCTTGCTGCTGCTTATCGCGCCGATCGTTCTAGTCCATTGCATCAATATGAGTTTCTTATGTTAGAAATGTACTTGATTGGAGCTGATAAATATCATGCCTTGCAAGATCTATCAGTTAAAGTAATGCAGTGTTGTCTAGGAGATTTTACGGTCAGGCGTAGGAGATACGTCGATCTTTGGAAAGATATTTTCCATGTTGAATATTCAGGAAATAAATCTGATTTGATGGATTTACTTAATCGATATGAAATTGATTATAATTCAGATTGGAGCGCATATGCACTTGAAGACTTGCTGTTTGGCCTAATCTGTCAACCGCAGCTTGGACTGCATGGCATTTGTGACATCATAGATGGATTTCCTATTCAACATGCAGCACTTGCTAAAATTGATAATCAAGCTGGCTATGCGCTAAGGTTTGAGATTTTTTGGCATGGTGTAGAAATTGCAAACGGATATGATGAATTAACCGACAAGATGCAAAATCAATTACGCATGGAGAATTGGATGGCGCAGCGACGATTAAATAATCAACAACCTTGTGAGCCGCTTGATGAAAATTTTTTAGAGGCATTAGATTCATTTCCTGACAGTAGTGGTGTAGCAATAGGCTTTGAAAGACTTATGATGTTTGGGCTTCAGAAAAAATCACTCAAAGAGAGTATGGTATTTTATTGGGAATCTTAGCGTTTTTTCGCCGATTCTTTTTACGGCAATTTGTTCAGATATTAAATATTCCTCTTTCTCGATCACATATTAAAAAATTAGAGCAATATGATTCAATTCATGCTTTTATTAATCGTCATATCGATCATATTTGGCTTTATGAGGGGTGGGGCATGGTCGGGTGTGTACGTCCATGCGAAGGAATAGATCTGGATTCATTCAATATAAATATTTCTCAAGCAATCTATACTCTATATAGATCTGATCTGGAATGGGTATGTGGTATTGATTGGTCTTGGGGATTGCCCATATGGATTCAAGCGCCATGCGATTGTCATGTATATGCAATTACAGACTCCTATTGTTTCCTGGAGTCAGCAAACATTGTTATTTGTATCACAGGATGTGATACAACCAAGCTGATAACAGGATTACAGTGCACTAAGCATGAAATTATTACTCATTTTATAAAAACTGGATCTGCACATTTATATAAAAAAATTATTAGATAACATAATGGAACATATGATTTTAGTCTGAGGGAAAAATATGAAAAAACCCATATCAATTGTTTGGTTTCGCAAGGACTTACGGCTCACCGATAATCTTGCATTTTATGGTGCCGCAAACTGCTCTGATATTCTTCCTATTTATATCTTCGACGATCTGGATGTTCAAGGTTCTGCAAGTAACGTTTGGTTGAATCATTCTTTAGCAGCTTTAGATAACTCTTTAGATCAGAGATTAAATGTATATCATGGAAAATCTGATGAAATTATTGATCGATTGATAGCTCAATATGCAGTAAAACAAATTTTTATGAATATATGCTATGAGCCAGAAATGCGTCTACAAGAGCAGAAAGTTCGTAAAATTTGTGATAAACATAATGTCGTACTGAATAATAGCTCCAGTAATTATTTGCAAAAACCAGAGGTGCTTTTAAAAAATGATGGAACACCATATAAGGTGTTTACTCCTTTTAAAAAACGATTGCAGCAACTTAATTTGCGTAGTTTAGTGCCCAAGCCGCATGTATATAGCTGTATAAAGGACCCAAATGCTGCCCATATTTTTATTAAGCCCACGGGATGGGCGCTCAAGGTAATAAGCAATTGGACTCCCGGAGAAAATGCAGCACAAATTGTGCTAAAAGAATTCATATGCAATGGTCTAAAGGGGTATGGATCATCTCGCAATATGGTTGCAGAAAAACATATATCACGCCTTTCCCCGTATTTGCATTTTGGAG
>VGTX01000013.1 GCA_016874315.1 Gammaproteobacteria bacterium
CATCCCGATCGGGAGCTGCCATCTGAATTGCTCGGCGAGTGGATTTTGGAAGGATTAAAATCAATTGATGAAATGGCGTTTCTCCGTTTCGCATCAATATATAAAAGACTTAAGTCTCTTGACGAGTTACAGAGTTTGTTGCACGATTTTTCTGGACGTCAGGTCGTGATAGATTAGTACAGGGCGATTGACTTGATGGACGTGATTGTAACTCCACTTCAAGATAGCCACTCTTTTTAAGGTTAGGAGTCGATATTGGCGTCCTATCGGTCATAATCTGATACTCTTTTTCTAAGGCCTGAGCTATGGCTGGGGTTATGGGAATAAGAGGAAATCCTATTGCATACATTTCTTCTAAATAAATCGCTAACGATAAACTTTGGTTGTAAAGTGGAGGCCCGCTTTGCAAAAAGGAATTGACTCGACAGCCCGCATTATACCTCTCCAGCAAATACCTATATTGTTGCTGCATCTCTGCCTCAGAGAGTGTTTGAGTACCATGCGTACACTGAGGAATCAGGTATCGCATTGTATTTTTATCAGAAAGTGTTGTCATATCGATCACATGAAATTCTTGGTTTGTTCGAGCTGCGACATATTTTTGAGATTGAATTAAGAAATCTCTGTTTTTCTTATCACTGTCACCCAGAATTTGATCAACATTATTATGGTATTTTTGGTCCGTATTTATACTGCAACCGATAGAAGAAATAAATCCTGTGAGTGCAAGAGGATATGTTACTATTTGAATACATCCCACTAATGTATGAAACCATAGTCGCCCAATAATCCAAGAAGGTCTTGGAGCTGCAACATAACTCGCGAGATGAGCTGCAGTATAGTACGCAGTATGGCTGATACTGTCACAAGGCTCTGATAATGCATAGTGATGACTAGTTAATTGCTGTTCTTCACCAAATACAGCAGTTGCCAGATTAGAGCGGCGGATTTTCTGCCATATGGGTCTTTGATTCCGCAGCATAGCGCGATGCTCATCAATTTCACGAAATAGCGCGCCTGCACGAATAGTTCGTAATTGAGACTCATTTGCATAGGCCAGGGCACCCTGCTTGATGACTGACCAAAGAATTGTTGCGCCGAGCCCCATGAGCGTTGGGGCGATAGCATGCATAATATTTTGCATCAATATGGCGGCTAAATATGAAACGAACGCAAGAGTACCGATACCGAGCGCCATGGAAATCAAGAGGATGGACAAAACAGAAGCATGCACAAAGAGTGCGAGAATCGTGGTTTTTGCTGTAAAATCTGCACATAAAAATCGCGCCCAAGAGGCCTCACGATAAGCTTGTGCGGAGCCGATTTTAAAAGTTGCATAAACTGCATTGTAAATCGATGGCGTCAAGGCTGCTGTGACGTACCACCCAGCAAAAATCCCTGCAATTGCTAAGGCTATGGGTTGTCCACCAGGCACTGTGAAAAACACAATGACCGGAAGTGATAGCAAGACAATCTGTAATATTAAAAAAGCCCGATCGCCGCGTGATATATGATGCGCATCGATTGGTGGCCAAAAGAAATCATATAGCCCATTCAAGATATTTGTACGCCGATGGAACAGATTCGCTCTTTGTGCGTTATATGGATATGTTTGTGCGGTAAAGTTTCTCTCGAAATAAAATCGATCGAAAAACCGCGATCGGTTAGGCAACATAAGAGCCCCCGTTTTTAGAAGAAGAAGGCTGCGCTGGTCCTTTTGGCATAACTGCGGCGGGATGATCGGTATTAAAAATTACGGGCCGGTTATAAGAAGAATCATTATTCAAATAACATTCGGATGCATGCAATTGAATCAATCGATTTCCTGAGCGTAAATCTTGAAGTAATTTCTCATCTAATGGCACAACATATACTCCCTGAACCCGCAATTGCTCAAGATATATTGATGCGGACATAGAGCTCTTATCATAAGGCATATATGTCACATCATTAGTTTGTTTTCGAAGCAAAAATTGTATGTCTTTTTGATCGCATCCTGAAACAAGCCCAACCGTATAATCTGTAATAATATAGCGCTCCCCGTTCGAGACCGTCATAACATAATATTCTTGCTCGTGATTTGCAGTAGAGTGTTGTTCTATCACTACATCACTTAGCTGATTAACAACTTCTTTGTTAAAAGAAATTGAGTGTTTTGAATGCGTTTGATATAACCCAAGATAATATCTTGGATATGTGATACAGCATGCCAGGCTGGTCACAATATTCATTAATACGCGATTAGTTAATGAAGATTGCCGTGCTTCAAAAATCTTTCCACTATAGTGTGCTGCTATATAATAAGGCTCTATTGCCGCAGTTGGGACTGTTTTAATAAATACTGATAATCCTGCAATCACCGAGGATAAAATTGGAATTTTTTGAACTCGACTCCATATCGGTTTTGTTTCATGGATACTATGTAATCTTTGCTCTCTCTGCTGAAATGAGAGTCCTTTAATCAAATCATTATGTCTTGATAAATCGGCCAAATGTAATGCTATCGCTTTTACAACTGGCAGCAGAATGGTTAGCCCAAGTCCAGTAAAGACTGGTAAAAATGAACTCCAAAAAAGATCGCTCAATATCTGTAGCCCAATCAAAGACACTGTCAATGCAGATCCCCCGAGTAGGATTGGTAGGCCTACACTCAGCACAACAGAGGCTGAGAAAAATAAAGAAAAAAGTGTTCCATAGGCAAGAATATCGGCGGACACTCTTCTCTGCCAACTTGTCAAATCACGATCAATTTCTAACGAAGTAATGCCCATAAATGCGTAGGCGCTATTAAAAATGACTGGGGTAAAGGCAAAAGTTATCCATGCCGCACACTCTACAGCAAATAAACCAATTGCAACAGGCTGCATACCTGGAATCAGCATAAATAGAAGAATAGGGGCAAGTGCCATGGCGCTTTGTAATACAATTTGCACCCAATCCTCAGCACGAATCATCTTACGAGCAGACTGTCCGCGCACAAGGAAATAAAGTCGCACAAATATATTAGTGCGCTCATAGAATAAAGCCGCCTCCATCGCGCCATACGGATATTCTTTTGAAACTGCCATAAATGTATTCTTTTATTTCTTGTATGAATTGTTTCTTTTTTCTAGCTCAGTATTATGTTTCACAGCACCTCCAGTGATATATCTCGCGACAATATTTTGAGTCTGCGCATAGCAGTGATATTTTGATTCATCTAAATTGTTGGCGGGATTTTTTACGGCTCGCTCAATGTGTTCATGATTATAATGACGCGCCACTGGAATTCCTGATATCAGTACAGCGACACTCATCACAATCGGAACAATAATATTAGCTGTTACAAAGCCAGCCAGCATTAGGGCAGCCATTGAGCCTAATGCTGCAACAGATAAAGCGCCCCCTAAAGCAACGACACCGGTTATTGCGGAGAGTGCAATGCCAGATCCTAAAAATGTCGTAGCAAAAACTGCAGCTAATGCTACGCTCGTTAGCCCATATGCAAGCATTTTCATTTTAAAATCAGCATGCGCATATAACTGTTCTTGATCAGCATTTGTTGGATCGGGAATGGCTAATAATAACCGCATCGCCCTTAAAACATGTGGGGCGGCTAAGAGTGTTGCACCTGTTGCGACTGAGAGAGATGCGATAATTAATCCAAGAGCCTGGGAGAAGCCAGGAGCTGGCACAAAAAATACCGCAGCTCCAACAGCAAATCCACCAACTACAATACTTAATGGTGCATTTTCTCTCATGCGAGATAAAAATGCCCGTCTTGCTAATTCCGGCATGTATATACCTTAATTCATAATAAAATCTATATGTTATAGATAGGATATTTTTAAAAAATACTTATATCGATTGGAATAATTTATTACACAAGAGTATCGATATTAGAAAATCGATACTCTATAAATAAAAAAGGGCTCTTTTTAAGAGCCCTTTTCCTAATACGCACCCTCTTATGTAATGGGATGTATTTCGTGTTGTTTTAGATTTTAGCCTTGGGATCTCTTGGACACTCCTTTCTCGCCTTCTGGAGTCTGCCTGTTTAGATGACACTGCTCTGATGATAGTTTTTCAACTGTTGGGTCTACCTGATCTGGGATTAGCTCTGAATTCGAAACGGAGATATTAGTGAGAGGTGTGCTAGGTTTTTCAACGTCGCCTGATAGGTTTGAGCTAGAGTCGTTATATTCTGGCTGAGACGATTTTTCATTCACGACTTCTTGCAATGTGTCGAAATTCTGCTGCTGATCTGAAAGACTAGAAGATGCGTTCTCCACGCTATGAGATACTTCAGTCAGTTTCTCAGGTGCTGACCTCGCACTCACAAATTCCCTAACTGCTTTTCCTACTTCTACAAAAGCGCTTATCACAGCCATAAATGCATTTTTAACACTAGTTATGGGATGATTGTTTCTTATGTCGTTTAGTACGTTGCCTTCTTCCTCCTTTTTAAGATTTGCTGTGATATTATCCATATGCATTTTATTTAAACTACGTAAAATTTCACGTGCTACAAGTGTACCGCCAACAATCATAAGTGCACCACCAACTATAACCCTAGGAGAGGCAACAAGTAGAGCCCCCGCGACAGGGACTGCAAATGCAAAAGCGGATACGCCAGCTGCAACTGTTAATGCTATACCTGTTGTGACAAAGCCTAAGGCTGCGATTCCACCGACACCAAGAGCCGCAAGTAAAGCAGGTGTTGCAACTGAAAGGCCTGCGCCTAACCCTGCAAACATTAATAAACATATAAAACTTGCTGTTAAGTTCGCAGCCGCCCGACGTGCAAAAGATGTTTCAGAATAAGGATGTGTATCCTGTCCATTTTGATCTTGTACAATAAGATCTGGGGACGGCACTCCAAAAACAGCTCTAACACCTGCAAAAATGCGGCTTGAGCTTGTTAGCGTAATAGGCACCGGCCATAGAGAATGCAAAAACTCCAACAGCGATTGGTTGCATTCCTGGTACAAAAAACAACCCTAGAGCCGTTAACGTCCCGAGTGCTCCAATACTAATACCAGCTTTCTGCGATGGATATGCTTCTTCAAAGACTTTTCTTAATCTTCCAAAAAATCCAGAACTTTCGGATGGTTTTGGCGCTTCGTTCAGCTTTTTCTGCAAATCCTCGAGACCGGTTACAGATTCTGTATCATTATTCTCCTTCGCTGCTATCTCTTCTGTAATGGCTTCCTTTTTAATGTATTTTTGTGTGCTTTCTTTCGAATCCATATTCAATTACCTCTGATATAAAAGTGTTATACCAGAGAGATAGGAGAGGGTTCCGATAAAAAATCCTATTGTTAGAATTTTTTTTAAATATATTGCCAAGGATATCTCGAATGCGGATATTCTAATATGTTGTGGGGTATTGTGTTTTTTGATATTCGTAAGATTTTATTTTCCTTTCCACAAACTCTAAAATTAAACCTTTATGATGAGTGATAATAAAATTTGCAAGGGACTCTAGAAACCAGCTGTGAAATTCAACATTGAGGCTAAGCTCAACTCGTGTTGTTTCCTTAGAGTCTGTAATAGGATCGAAAGTCCATGAGCCACTTAAGCTTTTAAATGGCCCTGACACAAGCTGTATTTCTATTCTTTTATCCGGCTGATACATGTTGTGGGTGATAATCTTTTCATGCCATATGCCAAAACCAATATCCAGATAAGCCATTTCTTCCACAGGGCTGATCACTTCGATCACGCCACTATGCTGACACCCTGGGATTGTTTGAGCATATGACTGAATATCCTTCACCCACTCGAATAGTACCTCTGGCGGAATGTGGCATTCTTGCACTTCAATCAGTGTAATCACGTCACCTTCATATATTTTTATTTTTTCTGAGATTCTGCAGCTGTATTTGGCGACTGATAAACTTTGACACTTGCAAGATTGCCCTGTTCATCGAATTCCATTTCCACCTGCTCTTGTGTTGTTTGGCTGTTTTTTTTGCTTTGATGGAAATAACAAATATTATGCTGGCCGGGATTAATACATTGAAAGGTCGGTAGGCCATATTTCTCAATAACCTGATCTTTTGTAGTTCCTGGTTGCAGCTGAGACAACTCTTCTTCGCTAATGGCTGTGCCGGTTTGACCATTATTGGTGTCAGCGGCCCATAACGGAGAAGATACTATTAAAAGAGAATATGATAAGAAAGAACGCAGTGACATGATATCCCTATTCTGTAGTGAGAAAATAACTTTATCTCCCTAGACAGTAGCATGGAAAATTCCGATCATCAATGCTCAAGTGCGTCTATTAAAAACTACAACCTTTTTTTGAAGAAGGTTGTAGTGATATGAAAACATGTACTATCAACACGCTGTTTATTAGCGAATTCACAGGTCTAATTTAGAATGGAAGCTCATCTGAGAGTTCATTATGATGGGAAGACATGCTGGAATACCCAGAATCATTACGGCGTGAAGAAGATGGAGCTTCTGAGCTATAATCTGAATGCTGATCGCCTGGACCACCTTTAGAATCGAGCAACTGTAAATCATTACAAATAATTTCTGTTGTATAACGCTCTTGTCCATTCTTATCCTGCCATTTTCTTGTACGCAGGCTACCTTCGATATAGACCTTAGAACCTTTACGCATGTACTTAGATGCGATATCAGCCATTTTTCCGTAAATTACAACGCGATGCCATTCGGTACGCTCTTGTGTTGTGCCTGATTGTTTATCCTTCCAGCTCTCGGATGTTGCAATAGAGATGTTTGCAACCGGATCGCCTGAAGCAAGATATCGAACTTCTGGGTCTGAGCCTAAGTTTCCTACAATAATAACTTTATTAATTCCGCGCGCCATATATTACCTTTAGTTTTAATCAAATAACACATTTTGTGATGAAGAAGATCCTATCACGATTTCAGAGATTTTTCTAAATTTTTTCACCTGAATATTGAGTCCATCGCTGATGACGATCGGATTTCATTTTCCTGAGAAATTCTGCCGTGATACTTCGATCGGAAGCGGCTTCAAAATCAGCACGAGGACCTTCATATAAAACAGAGCCCCCACGACTACCGCCTTCTGGACCTAAATCGATAATCCAATCTGCACAATCAACGACATCAAGATTATGCTCAATAATACAAATTGTATTACCCCGATCGCGCAAAGCAAAAATAATTTCTAATAAACGCTGAATATCTTCAAAATGAAGTCCGGTTGTGGGCTCATCCAAGATGTATAATGTCCGCCCCGCAGTTCCGCGCTTAGAGAGTTCTTTTGAAAGCTTGACACGTTGGGCTTCACCCCCTGATAGGGTTGTCGCACTCTGCCCTAATTTTATATAACCAAGACCGACTTGAATAAGAGTATCAAGCTTTCTCGCAATAGCAGGGAAAGCAGAGAAAAGTTCTGCGGCTTGCTGTACGGTCATATTCAAGACATCTGCGATGTTTTGCCCTTTATAAGTCACCTCGAGGGTTTGTTGATTATATCGTTTACCATGGCATGCTTCACATGGCACATAAATATCGGAAAGAAAATGCATTTCAACTTTTAACACACCATCGCCAGAGCACTTCTCACATCGTCCACCAGGAACGTTGAAGCTGAAGCGACCGGGCGTAAATCCTAAAGATTGTGATTTAGGAAGTTTTGCAAAAAACTCTCTTATTGGTGTAAGCAGTCCTGTGTATGTTGCAGGGTTAGAGCGAGGGGTCCGTCCAATCGGGCTCTGATCGACACAAATTAAATCTGAGAAATGCTCAACTCCGGTTGCATTTTTTAGTTGTATTGCCCGAGAGACGCTTCTTCTTGCGATTTTTGCTGTGATATAAGGAACCAGCGTATGATTAATCAAAGATGACTTTCCTGAGCCAGAAACACCTGTTATACAAGTCAGTAAACCCACAGGAATACGAACTGAGACATTTTTAAGGTTATGACACGATGCTTCATGTAGGGTGAGGTAGTCGTTTGCATGAAAACATTGACCAGGATGGGAAATCCGGCGATGCCCGGAGAGATATCGTCCAGTAACCGAATGTGTATTTTTCATGATTTCTTGCGGAGTCCCTTTTGCAAGAACCTCTCCCCCAAAAACTCCGGCGCCAGGGCCCAAGTCAATCACATAATCCGCGGCAAGAATAGCTTCTTCATCATGCTCAACGACAATAACTGTATTTCCTATTTCTGTTAGGGACCTCATTGTTGCAATAAGGCGATCGTTATCGCGCTGATGTAGTCCGATTGATGGTTCATCAAGGACGTACATTACGCCAACAAGTTTCGAACCGATTTGACTGGCTAAACGAATACGCTGAGATTCTCCTCCAGAGAGCGTTTCTGCCGAGCGTGCAAGGCTTAAATAATCCAAGCCAACATTGAGCAAGAATGAGAGTCTTGTTTTTAGTTCATCAAGTAAAGGCTGCGCAATTTGCTGCTCCATTGGAGTGAGGACAAGCTGTTGTAGAGCAGCATATGATTCCATAATTGAAACTTGTGTGAAATCTTCAATTTTAAGTGCGCCAACGCGAACAGCGCGATACTCTGGCCTTAACCGAATTCCATCACAAGAGCGGCATGCAGCATACTGAATAAATGGCTGTAATGATTCTTTTACACTCTCTTGGTCAGTTTCACGATAGCGCTCTTGTAAGAGAGCTACCGCTCCTTTCCACACCATTTTCTTAGGCTTTGCATGTTTATAGTAGTAAGATGTAATCAAAATCGATTTTTTTGTCAGATCGCCCCAGAGTAAGATTTGCTGAGACTTTTCAGTCAATTCATTAAATGGAGTATCCATATCAATTTGATAGTGCTCACATATTTGTTTTAACAGCTCAAAATTTACTACCTCATTTTTAGAGAAGAACGCAATCGCCCCTTGTGACAAGGTATGTAACGGCTGGACAAGGCGCTCCACATCGATTTGTTGATCGAACCCAAGACCATCGCATGTTGGACATGAGCCCAATGGGCTATTAAAGGAGAAAAATTTGGGCTCTAGCATAGGTAAAGAAAATCCGCACTCAACACAGCCATGGCTCGCTGAAAGTATGCGCTCATCTGAAATTTGATTTTGCTCATTCAAGAAATAAATCTTAACGAGGCCTTCACCATATTTTACAGCAGTTTCCAGACTTTCCCTTAATCGATCGTTTTCATCATGTGTAATACGTAGCCGATCGATTACCATATCAATATTGTGATTTTTTTTCGGATCGAGTTCAGTCAACTCATCAAAGGATGAAAGGGAGCCATTCCAGACTACCTTTGAAAACCCAAGGCCCTGCATCTTATCAAAAAGTGGCTCATGTGAGCCCTTTCGGCCGCGGACCAAAGGCGCACTAATAATAATGCGATTTTCTAGGGCATCATGAGTTAAAGATTGCGCCATTTGGTCAACAGTTTGCGAGCGCAGCGGTGTATGATGGGTTGGGCAATATGGTGTTCCGACACGTGCAAATAAAACACGAAGATAATCATAAATTTCAGTGACAGTTCCGACAGTAGAGCGCGGATTGTGGGAGGTTGTCTTTTGTTCAATTGCAATAGCGGGAGAAAGCCCTTCAATTCTATCAACATCGGGCTTATCCATCATCGATAAAAACTGCCTTGCATAAGAAGATAGGGACTCCACATAGCGTCGTTGACCTTCGGCATATAGAGTATCAAAAGCAAGAGAAGATTTCCCTGAACCTGAAACTCCAGTTAGTATGACAAAATTATCGCGAGGAATATCAAGCGTAATATTTTTAAGATTATGCGTTCTAGCGCCTTCAATTTTAATTTTTGTACTCATATCATTACTCGCAATATTCTTAAATGAACAGATATGACCGTTGATTTAAGATCTTAAAAAGACATTTTCTCATTATACGCAATTCCAAGGAGAAACGCAGAGCAATAAAATATATTACAGATTTAAAAAATGAAAATGCGCTCAATCCAGTGCATATGCAATGCGAGTTATGTGATGACCGAGTCGAGGGGGTTGACATAACTTATTAAAAAATATAGTATATTTAAATACTCTGATTTGTATTAAAATTATAAATGCGACTTCTTAGCCAAATTAACCAAAAATATATCCACGGCTCGGGTGTATCAAATCCAGAAACTGCCCCGTCATTTCATGGATATGATTACAATGGACGAGCACATTTTTCAAAAGAATGTTTCACACTCAATTCCGAATCAGGAAATCCAGAGACATCAGAGGTCCACTTTTACATTCCCTTATCAAAAAAAGAACGTAATTTATGCTGTCCGGGCATTCGATTAACAAATATGCTCATAGGTGGAGTTATAGTCATTGCCTCAAGTGGATTGGCAAATCTTGTAACTTCCTATATTACCGGTAAAGGGAGATAATTTTATGTTACATATAACAGAATTGAACTCTCTTTATCTCATTCACGGTGGCGACTCTTCAGCGCCTCTATCAATAGCTACTTATGTTGGGCATGACGAGGATAGTCATACGTATCTTTATGAAATCAGCACCCCCAAACAAACACATATAGTTGGCTTATCAGATGATCAGCACAAAATTGAAGGAATTTTAACTTCATCAAGTTTCTTTGGCGCTCAAATAGATTGTGCGTTAGATACGTCTGATTCGTGGAGTTACGCTCTTAATCAATATAAAATGTTAATTGGTTTTGGTGTGGCTGTAGGTATATTTTCAGCGATATCTTAAACAGAGACGGCGTGATGCTCATTGTTTTTGAGCATCTTTTACTAAAAGATATTAAAAAATTCGCTTATTACTACGCTACCCAATCATTGAGCATGTTTTCTTGCTCGTTTAAAAACAAGCTATGTGTATCGAGTGAGTCTTCTGTATTTCAACAAAATCAGGTTAATATTGCGTGCTCAGCAACAAAGGAAAGTAGCTCTTTCAAATCTGAAAGCAAGACTACATGGCCTTGCGCAATATACTCTTTTAATCCCGCTGCATTTCCTGCGGGAATAAGTACTTTTTTATACCCATGTTTTAGAGCTGCAGCAATTCGCTCTTGTGCATATTGCACTGGGCGCAATTCACCGCCAAGACCAAGCTCACCAAAAATTAGCCATTCTTTTGGGATAATCCAGTTTTTCAGAGAGCTATACACTGCAACCAAAACAGCACAATCTGCAGCAGGTTCTTGAACTTTCAGTCCGCCAACAATATTCAAAAAAACATCATATCTCGATCCGGGCCAATCATAAAATCGAGAGAGGATAGCGAGCAATAAGTTCAATCTTGCCAAATCAAATCCGACTACAACTCTTTTCCCTTGAAATCCTGGAGAGTCTACAACTAATGACTGCATTTCAACAAGTAATGCTCGCGACCCCTCCCACAGAGCGGTCAGAGTTGTGCCCGAGACACTCTTGGCCTGCCAGTTTGTAAAGATTGCGGATGGATGTAAAACAGGTTTAAGCCCATCAGGCATCATACATAAAATTCCAAGCTCTCCAACAGCGCCAAAGCGATTTTTAAAAGTCCGGAGAAGTCGATATTTTCCCTGATCGTCAGATTCTAAGTACAAAACAGTATCAACGAGATGTTCAAAGACTTTGGGGCCTGCGATATTTCCTTCTTTGTTAACATGTCCAATGAGAAGAAGGGCGACGTTATTTTGTTTCGCATAGCGTGTCAGTAATTGTGCACAATGTCGAACTTGCGTTACTGAGCCAGCAACACCATCAATACTTGAAGAAAAGATTGTTTGAATAGAATCGATGACCACAAATTGTGGCTTTTTATGAGCTAGTGCATCTAAGATTTGTTCTAATTCTGTTTGAGCGCCAAGAAAAAAACGACTATGCTGCAGCCCTAACCGATCGCCGCGCATTTTAATTTGCGGCAATGATTCTTCACCAGATAAATAACAACACACATATTCTTTACTGAGATGCGCCAATAATTGCAGCATCAATGTGGACTTTCCAACGCCAGGGTCGCCCGCGAGGATTGTCACCGAACCAGGTACAAAGCCACCACCGAGAGTCCGATCGACTTCACTA
>VGTX01000014.1 GCA_016874315.1 Gammaproteobacteria bacterium
TCACCCGCAATTCACCCGCAAATTTTTGCATAAGGTGAATGAAGTGTTTTTATTTACTTATCAATAAGTTGTGGAGACGGCGGGACTTGAACCCAGTGTACATGCAAGTATATTGCATAAGAGATAAAAGAACAATCTTTCTGCAAAAAAAGTCTGGCTTCAAAGATAAAAAGAATAAAATATATGGCACTTTTGACACTGACTCATATAGGCAAATGCCCAGATATAAAATTTGCTTATTCAGCATCGTGCCAAAAGTGCCAAAAGATTAGATTTTTTTGGAAAAATAGCTATTAAGCCCGTATTAAGGCTTATCTAAAATATCCTCAATCACTTTGACAATCCAATCGCGATGAATAGGATTCAGGCGATTAATCCTTTCGATCACATTTTCCCATCGAAAATCTGATTTTTTGCTTTCTTCATGGCCTTTTTCTACTTCAAATAATAACTCTGATAAGGAGTACTCTAAACATGCGGCAATACTTACAAAGCTATCAAATGCAACACCACCGCCTCGTCCCTTCTCAACTCGTTGGATAGTCATAGGAGAGGTTCCAGAGCGCTGAGCCAGCTCGAGTTGAGACATCTCTTTGATTTTTCTACGCCTACTAATAGTTCGACCTAGCTTTTCTACTAAAGATTCGTCATTCATATATAAATCTCACCTATTTTGGTTATAATTTCATCCAATCAGATTGACAATGTATCAAATATGGTGGATTATTAAGTTGCACACACAAAATAATCTATTTTGACAGGAGGTCAAATCTAATGAACGAAAATGTACACGTGCTCTCACCTAGCTCTCCATTAAAAGACTGGGCAATATACTATGCATCGCTTTCTTATCCAATTATACCTCTCTATGAGCCGAATATAAAAGGAGCATGCAGTTGTCGCAAAACTGCTTGCTCTAGTGCCGGAAAACATCCTCGCGTTAAGAACGGACTGAAAGATGCCACAACAGATCTTGCTGTTATTAAAGACTGGTGGACAAAATGGCCTAATGCCAATATAGGTCTTATCACGGGTCAAAGCTCTAATCTTGTTGTTGTCGATATCGATTTAAAAAATGATGGCTTTTTATCGTTAGAACAACTTGAGAAACTACATGGAGCATTGACTGCGCCTAAAGTACGAAGTGGCGGTAATGGCTTGCACTTCTACTTCTCAATGAATGAATACGTTGATATACGAAATAAGGTAAATTTATTACCTGGAATCGATATTAGAGCAGAGTGTGGGTATATTGTCGCACCGCCTAGTCGCCATGTAAGCGGTCAGCTATATATTTGGGAATCATTTTTGGAAGACATACCAACTATTCCTGATTGGTTATTGAAACTGTTAGCTCCATCGCCCTTAAATGCTTTTGAATTCAATCATAGACAAGGAGGCAATTTAATTACCCCAGGCTCTCGAAATAGCTTTCTTGCTAGTATTGCTGGTGCTCTTTTAAAAAAGCAGATTGATAGTCTCTATATAGAAAAGATTTTAGCATCAGTAAATGAGAAACTTTGCGTGCCAGCATTGGATGCATCTGAAATCACCTCAATCGCTCAAAGTATATCTAAATATCAATCAAACGATATAACCTGGGATACGTTAATTGATCTGCCCACACCGTCTTTTGATGTTCCTGAAATGCATGAAGCTTTAATTCCAAACTCTCTGCGCGAATGGATCGTGGATATTGCGCATCGTATGCAAGTACCCTGTGAGTTTATTGCGATCCCTGCAATTGTGGGAATTAGCTCTATTATTGGAAGAAAAGTTCGCATCTATCCGAAGCAAAATGATAACTGGGTCGTTGTCCCTAATCTTTGGGGCGCTATTGTCTCTAGACCAGGGACTTTTAAATCTCCAGCAATGGCAGCTGCTTTACAACCATTAGAGGATATTATTGCAAAATCTAATGCACAATTTACAAAAGAACTAAATGATTGGGCAATTGAAAAAACAATTAAAGAAGCAACTTTTGAGGCAATGAAAGATCAGATGATGCGGTCTTTAAAAAAAGACAATTTAGAAGAAGTAGATCTTCTCAAAGAGCGCTTGAAGAAACTTCAAGAAGAGATATTACTCAAAGCTCCCTCATGCAAAAGACTCAAAACCAATGATGCTACTGTTGAAAAATTGGTCGAATTACTGTTAGACAATCCAAATGGCTTATTAGTGATTAGAGATGAGCTTTCTGGCTGGATAATGTCATTAAATAAACAGGGAAAAGAAGAAAACAGGCCGTTTTATTTAGAAAGTTGGAATGGATATGGAAGTTATACTGTCGATCGAATAGGAAGGGGAACTGTTCATATTCCTGCTATCTGCTTGTCCATTCTTGGAGGAATACAGCCAGATAAGCTAGAGCGATTAATTACCAATTCCCTTGATAGTAATGATGATGGACTTTTACAAAGATTTCAACTCTTAATTTATCCTGAAATAAAAGGAAAATGGGAAAATCATGATATTTCACCAAATATTGAAGCACAGAAAAAAGTTTCAGAATTAATACAAAGTTTACATCATTTTGAACCGAAAGAAGATCTAGAATTTAAAGGCTTACGTTTTGACGAGCAAGCTCAAGAGCTATTTAATAGTTGGCGAGAAGGATTGGAGATCGAACTACGATCTGGAACTATAGAAAATCTACACTACGAGGGTCACATCTCCAAATATCGCTCTTTGATTCCATCACTTGCTTTGATCTTCGAATTATTAGAAAACAATAGTAGATCGACAACTGTGTCTGCTCAATCTACCAGGCTTGCTATTGAGTGGGGTAACTATCTGCTAGAGCATGCTAAAAAAATATATAAAGTTTCCAGTTATCCTCATTTCAAATCTATACAGATTTTTCATAAAAAACTTCTGCTTGGGCAGATCCGAGATGGCGATTCAATACGAAGTATCATTCGACATCATTGGGAAGGGTTGAATACTACAGAGCTTGTAGAAAAAGTCATAGATTTTTTTTGTAACCTGCATTGGATTCAAGTTATTACCATGCCATCTAGTGGTCGACCAATTCGTTTAATAAAAGTACACCCTGATATTCGCTCTTCACTATCTTAAGTAAGGATTTATTATTATGACTGATATACAAACAAATTTTTTCAATGATCTCCTTACCATGGAAGAGTTACTATCTTTGTTAAAAGGGCAATATAGTAAACATACAATTTATCGTTGGACTCAAAAAGAAGGCATGCCTTATCTGAAATTGAAAGGAAAGCTTTGGTTTTCTAAAAATGCTATTGCAGTCTGGTTTCAAGAAGGAGTTGAGTAATGTCTACTTATCAATATGGAAAAAAATGGCGAGCCGATATACACATTAAAGGCATGAAAGTTGCGGCTCAAAGTGGATTTAACTCAAAAGAAGAGGCACAAGCTTGGCATGACAAAGAAAAACAACGCATAAAATCATTATCAAAACCAACAGAAAGCAAAAAATCAGAAAATGGTTTTGCGCTCTCTATTGAGAGAAATTTTATTGATGATTCTAAAAATCAGACTCTTTCTAATCTTTACAATCAAATAAGCTTTGATGATCTTTGGGAAAGATTTAAAATATTACACTTACCAACCATTCGAAAAAGCACGCAAGATCGGTATATTCTAGATGTAGAATACAGAATTCGACCTTTTTTTAAAAATTATCCGTTAGATCAAATATCACAAATTATTATAGAGAGTTTTAAGATAAATCTTTTACAAAGATTATCTCCAAAATCCTCTAATAATTGCTTAGCTCTTTTAAAAATGATCTTAAAGAGAGGAGTTCAGTGGGGAATGATCAAGGAGAGTCCAGCGCAGCACGTGGAGCTGCATAAGCTCGCGGAAAGAAAGTATGATTGGTGGCAGCATAAAGAAGATATCATGAAATTTTTATCTGTTGCAAAAAATGATCCTTATTACCTAGCGTATAGATTGGGATTGGACTGTGGATTACGATTAGGCGAAATAGTTGGATTATCAAAAAAAGATATTAATTTAAATCAAGGACAAATTCATATCCATAGGCAATGGCTAGAGAAAGAAAAACGCTATGGAGCTACTAAACACGGAAAAGAGCGCTATATTGGTGTGTCTAAAAATTCAGAGCTTTATCATCTTTTGGAAAAAGCATTGCTTGTGCGGCCTGAAAGCGAAGCATTATTTTTTACACGCTTAGGAAATCGAATTAGTTGTCGTAAACTTTCAGGGTATTATTTTCAAAAACTCATTGAGAAAAGTGGTGTACCCAGAATTCGGTTTCACGATCTTCGACATACATTTGCGAGTTGGTACATGATTACGACAGATAATATATGGGATTTGAAGTATCTTTTAGGTCATGCAGATATACAAACTACACAGAGATATGCACATCTTTCTTCGAAAAAACGATTTTCTCCGAATTTCGAGTGGGAAGAATAGGGTTTTAGGAGTTTTTAGAAATAGAATGACGACAGGTAGAAGCCCTAATGGGCTTTTACCTGTCATTATTTTCTTTTTTTTATTAATGCTCGAATACAAAAATTGTGCGCGCATAATCGCACGCGGGAATAGGAAATAAGCGCTCATGCGCGCTCATATAAAAATTAGATATCGCATATCTATATAAAATATAGATTTATTTATCAATAAGTTGTGGAGACGGCGGGACTTGAACCCGCGTCCGAAAACTCTCCCAACAGGAGTCTACATGCTTGTTTCTTTATTCGATTTAACAATGTGTGGTCAAAAGAACCAGAGCTTTCACATTGCGGTCTTCACAAAATTCCGCCACACCCAGTAAAGCCACGAGGTGTTTTGGCCAGTCAGAGCGACTGAGGATTAGGCCGGGACTGGAACCTTCCTAAGCTCAGTAGAGTTAAGCAGCAGCTGCTAGTTTAGTAGCAACTGGTTTTTTAGCGTTAACTGCTGTTTTTTTACAGTTTGCATTTAAGCTTTTAAGGGGAAGATTAACGAGATCACCCTCATACTCGGCATGCGGCCTGAAGCTCAACATTCCCGTCGAACCCATATCGCCCCCATAATCTAATAATATCATACTAATGGGGGTATTGGGTAGAGGATGGTTGGGCCAATATTATGCCCAACTTATCCAGCTTTGATTATTGCAAAATGGCTGTAGGGCTTTTGGAATAGCACAGCCTTCTTCTGTTCCATGATTTTCAATAAGAGCAATCAATGCCCGCCCCACGGCAATACCCGAACCGTTAATTGTATGAATAAACTCATTTTGCCCAGTTTGCATATTTTTATAGCGAGCCTTCATGCGTCTTGCTTGGAAATCACCAAAATATGAACAAGAAGAGATTTCGCGATAACGCTGTTGTCCTGGCATCCAGACTTCAAAATCAATTGTCCGTTGAGATGAGAATCCTAGGTCTCCAGCACAAAGAGCAACTTGCTGATGAGGCAACTCGAGTGCAGTGAGTAATTTTGTCACTTGATTCACAAGACTTTGAAATTCTTGTTCAGCCTGATCGGGCAAAACGCAATGGACTAACTCAACTTTCTCAAATTGATGTTGACGGAAGATCCCTTTCAAATCTTTCCCGTAAGAGCCTGCCTCTGCTCGGAAGCACGGTGTATGTGCCATTAATCTAACAGGAAACTCTTCTGCTTTTCGAATCTGGTCTGCAAAAAGATTGGTTAATGGTACTTCTGCAGTTGGAATGAGGTAGTATCCACCATTATCGCCATCCACATGAAACAAATCATCATGGAATTTTGGTAATTGTCCTGTCCCGAACATTGCAGATTTTCGTACAAGGTATGGTACATAGTATTCTTGATAACCGCCATGTTCACCATTAAAAGCAAGCATAAACTGAATTAAGGCGCGATGTAATTTTGCAAGCGGACCTTTTAATACATTAAATCTTGCACCTGATAATGCTGCTGCAGCATCGGTCATGAGTAAACCAGATTTTGCAAGCAGTTCTGTATGATCGAGGCCTGTTAAACGAGCTGGCTCTCCAACTTTCTTGATCACAACATTATCAGTTTCACTTGCTCCGACTGGCACTGTATCATCAGGGCAATTTGGGATAAGAGAACAAAAATGATTCCAACGTTCTTCCACATTATCGAATCGCGCTTGCGCATTTGCGACGACTTTTTTACATTCTTCAATTTCTTGAGAGAGTTGTTCTGTGGAGGATTTCTGAGCCATTGCTTTACCGAATTGCGCAGATAATGCATTACGTCTTGCAAATGATTCTTCTAAAGCAACTTTTGCTGAATGAAATTCTTGCTCTAATGCATCGAATTCAGATTCTGAACAAATAAACCTTTTTAAAGCGAGTTTTGCTAGAAATTCACTTTTGTTTTTCTTTAATAATTTAATATCAATCATACTGCCATACCCATGCACGTATTGAATATAAGTAGGCTTATTATGCCACAATTGCTGATGAGTTATATACCTCAATATGTCTTCTATAAATTACAATAAAAAAGCATGTAACTTTATAATAAAACTCATGTTAACGTGATTTATTCTATGTATACTATCGATATTGATAATCCTTATATCGTATTCATAGCACTTGATTTTTATATCCTTTAAATACAACAGAACCACTTTATTTTTAAGGATTACGATGTTTAAAAGACTTACTGAAACGAATATCCTAAATGCTGGGAAAAGATTAGTACAATCTTCTCTAGATCATAAGCCAGCATTTGGACCCAGTCAGCAACCAGCAGCTAAACCTGTATACTGCAACAATCCAACATGCACGTTAGCTCCAGAGAAAAAGGTCACGGGAGCACAAGAATCATATAATAATATAACACGCGAATGTACCCCAGGATCGTCGGGAGCTTTCGGACAGCATAGACGATTGATTAAATAAACTCATCAATCAAATTGTTCATCTCCATATCGCGAGCAAAGCTCCTCGAGTGAAATCATAAACTCAGGGGCTTTTTGCGAACATTCATCTAAAACAGTTTTTCTTTCTGTATCGGACACATATGCTCCATGCACTCGCTCAATATGATGCCCATTAGGAGATAAGAATAATGCATCACCAGCACCAAGAAGATTTTCAGCGCCCTGTTGGTCAAGCACAGTTCTAGAATCAATCTTTGAAGAAACTGCTAAAGCAATTCGTGCAGGAATATTAGCCTTAATAAGACCTGTAATAACATCCACAGAAGGTCGCTGCGTTGCAATAATGAGATGAATACCACAAGCTCGCGCCTTTTGAGCAATTCTCGCAATTGGCTCTTCAACGGCTTTCTTTGTCATAAGCATTAAATCGGCAAGCTCATCAATAATTACAACAAAGTAGGGCATGTCTTTAATCGCTTTTTCACCAATATTATGATGATACTGAGCAATATGTTGCACTTGATGTTCGGCGAGAATTTTATACCGCTGCTGCATTAAATCCACACACCAGCGAAGAGCAGCTACCGCGTGATGGGGCTCAGTAATGACAGGGGCTGCGAGTTGCTCTAAATTTTGATAGCACGCAAACTCTAAAATTTTTGGATCGATTAATAAGAATTTCATTGCAGTTCGATGAGCGCTGGCAATTAACGACAGAATCATTGCATTAACAGCAACTGATTTTCCTGAGCCAGTAGACCCTGCCACTAATAAATGAGGGAGTTTTGCTAAATCTGTGAGAACGGAATCTCCCTGAGGAGTCACCCCCAAAATTAAAGGTAATGTTCCATAAGTGAGACTCTCTTTCAAAAGCGGATAGTAAGGAATAAGTTGTCTTTTAGGCTGAGGGACCTCAACAGCCATGACAGGTTTACCAGGCACATGCTGAATAACATTGATTGGGCCCATTTTCAGAGTGCGAGACAAATCTTTGGATAAATTTGCAATTTTTTGCCCTCTTTCTCCAGCGGCAAGTTGCAACTCAAATCTAACAATGACTGGACCTTCAATAATATTAACAACTTTAGCAGAAACTCCGTATTCTTTGAGTTTTTCAATAAGGCGCTGTCCATCTTGGACCCATATACTTTGTGGCTCTGATGCTTTTGGTGTGGCGAGAGAAACGTCTTCAAGAAAATGGGATTTTATAGTCTTTTTAGACCCACCCCGATCGGACTGAATAAGCTGTTTCCGCACAAAAAATCGAGCAGAAAGATGCTGTATTCGCATCATAACATATGCCAAATTGAAAGGTGCAACAATCAACACCCCTGTTAAGATAGAAAAACCAGCACTCATTAACAGGCCCCAGCCACCAATAATCCAGGGACCTACAGCAACAGCTTTTACTGCAAGATATCCTCCAGGACCGGATGGTAAAGCGTACATACGATGACTAGCAAAAAGTTCAAAGAAAATGCTCACACCAGTCATAATAAGCAACCAACCACTGAGAGCGGATTTACGATGAGAGTGATGAAATTCCATGCGCATCCAATGCGCAACAATTAATGGACAAAACCATGCTGATGAGCCAAAAATCAAATAAAGGGTATCTGCAAGTTGTGCTCCCATAATACCAGCGTGATTGATAACTGGCATTTTTGAGAATTTATGAGGAGAAACACGCCACCAGCTTGGATCGGCGATTGAATAAGAAGCTAAAGAAAGAATTAAGAACAATCCAAAAAATAACGCCAGCAAGAGGCGTAACATCGTTTTAGTCATAACGGACCCCTCTCACTGGACAATTTTGTATCTCGAGCTCAATTAGGAAGCGGAGGATGATACCCAATGGTTATCAATTAAACAAATATCAATTGTGATGATATCGGTTTTTCCATCAATTGTGACTTGTTGCTCAATTTTACGGCACTCATGTCCCTGAGAGTCTGTACCCACTTTCACTGTTTTAGCAGATCCAGAATGTCCGTTTGCATCATTATGCCATTGGATAGACTGACCAATCGGTGCTTGTGCTGCTTGATTTGTAGCATGCTCTGCCATTGCGCGATCGTTTTGATCCATTTTAGCGCCCATTTCAGAACCAATAATCGCACCTAGCAGTACACCAACACCAACTGCCGCTGCCTTTCCATCACCTTTACCGAAAGCGGAGCCAATTAATCCACCAGCGATTCCTCCAAGAACCATACCAGACTCTTGATTTTTATTGTTATTAGAGTCAGAAGAATACATACATCCAGTCAATAAAGACGCAATCATTACACATCCAGGCACTGTCTTTTTTAAGAAACTTTTCATACTGCACATCCTTGTAAGCAAAACCTAATTTGAGATTAGTAGAGCGATTATAGCTTTTCCATTTTTAGTGTATCAGAGAATATATAATATTCTATTAATCAGGTATGTATATTCCTATTTCCGATTGATGAACAAATTATTTTATAGATTCAAGAAATCGCATTTATTCCGGAAAACTAGTCTAACTCTCCTAGAGCTTTTTTAATTCGATCGCGTTGATTTCGATATTCCGCCGCCTTTTCAAATTCAAGCAATGCCGCAGCAGCGTGCATTTTTTCTTCTATATCAGTGAGTTCTTCAATAAGACTATGGTATGAGTTTTCATTTTTCTTAAGCGTAGTCGAGGGTGCATGATCTTTTATTATTTTGGTCTGTGCATTTTGCATTGGCTGAATATTTGTTCGATCTTCGGTATTAAAAATATCGCGCAGAGGCTTAGAAATCGTCTTTGGAGTAATTCCATGTAATAGATTATACGCGACTTGCTTTTCTCTTCGCCGTTGCGTTTCATCAATAGCATATCGCATTGCTGATGTTATTTTATCTGCATAAAGGAATACGCGACCCTCATGATGTCGAGCAGCGCGGCCAATAGTCTGAATGAGTGACCGAGCAGAACGTAAAAATCCCTCTTTATCTGCATCAAAGATCCCAACTACAGCAACCTCTGGCAGGTCAAGCCCCTCTCTAAGCAAGTTGATCCCAATAAGTACATCAATATCGCCAGTACGAAGCTCTTTCAAGGCCTCTAATCGTTCTTGTGCATCCAAATCACTATGTAAATATCGAGCGGCAACGCCTAAATCAATAAGATATGCTGACAGATCTTCAGACATTTTTTTTGTGAGTGTCGTAATCATGACACGCTGCCCTTTTTCTTTGGCATAAATGATTTCCTGATGAATATCAGAAACCTGTATCGAAACAGGGCGCACTTCGATCATTGGATCGCATAATCCGGTTGGACGAACAATTTGCTCTGCTATATTCTGGCTATATTTTAACTCTAAAGGTCCAGGAGTAGCGGATACAAAAATTGCACGAGTAAGATGCGCTTCGAATTCATCATATGTGAGTGGTCGATTATTTAAACAAGAAGGCAGTCTAAATCCATATTGTACGAGATTTTCTTTGCGTGAGCGGTCTCCATGAAACATAGCACCTATTTGCGGCAACATGAGATGCGACTCATCACAAAAAATTAAATGATCGCCCTGAAAGTAACTCAATAACGTTGAAGGAGGTAATCCATCCGGAGTTTGATTTAAATGCGATGAGTAATTTTCAATTCCTTGGCAGTGGCCGGTTTCTCTCAAAAATTCTATATCCTGTAATGTTCGATATTCGAGGCGCTGAGCTTCCACCAAACGGCCTTCTTGGCGCATTTTTTGCAACTGTTGCATCAATTCTTGTTGAATGGTTTCGATAGCTCGAAAAACTTTTTCTTTGGGTGTGACGTAGTGATTTTGCGGATAAATCGATTCTTTTTGGCAATGAGAAAGAATACGGCCCGTTAAGGCATCAATCCATTTTAATCCTACAATTTCACGATCATCCAATTCAATCCGTAGCGCGCACTCATTTTGCTCAGAGGGATACAAGTCGATTGTCTCTCCACGCACGCGAAAGCTTCCTCGTTTTAATACGGCATCATTGCGCAAGTATTGCAAATCAATAAGTCTCATAATCAAGGAACGCTGCGTAATGATCATGCCACATTCAAGATCGAAAGCCATATCGAAATACGAGCCTGGATCGCCGAGACCATATATTGCAGAAACAGTTGCAACAATAATTACATCATTTCTTTCGAACAGCGCTCGTGTGGCGGAAAGTCGCATTTGTTCGATTTGCTCATTGATGCTTGCATCTTTTTCAATATATAAATCACGACTTGGAACGTAAGCCTCTGGCTGATAATAGTCATAATATGAAACAAAATACTCTACGGCGTTCTTGGGGAAAAAAGCTTTCATCTCACCATATAGCTGAGCAGCAAGAGTTTTATTGGGCGCTAATATAAGTGTTGGTTTTTGATATTTCGCAATAACCTGCGCCATCGTAAAGGTCTTTCCTGAACCTGTTACGCCAAGAAGAGTTTGATATCTCAATCCATCTCGAAGGCCTTGATAAAGTTTTTCGATCGCTTGCGGCTGGTCGCCGCTTGGGGTGTAGGGGCTTTCAAGCGTGAATGAGATATTTTTTTTCATTATGCAAGTCCGTGCTGTGTCAAAAAGGCTTCAACATCTAACGCAGCCATACATCCAGAACCAGCTGAAGTTATTGCTTGACGATAATGAGGGTCGGAAACATCACCAGCAGCAAAGACACCAGG
>VGTX01000015.1 GCA_016874315.1 Gammaproteobacteria bacterium
GCCCTGACGGTGGAGATGGTGGCGATGGTGGACATGTTTACCTCGTCGCTGACTCCAAACTCAATACGCTATCCGGATTTAACGTGCAGCGTTACTTCAAGGCTGAAAACGGCGCGCGTGGTATGGGCTCTCAAAAAACTGGCCGTGCAGGCGAATCCCTAACGATTTCCGTTCCTTTAGGGACGAAAGTCTATCATGCTCAAACCGGCGAGCTGATTTGCGATTGTGTTACTCTCGGCGATCCAATTCTTATTGCCAAAGGCGGCTTTCACGGGCTGGGTAATGCTCGTTTTAAGAGCTCCCTCAATCGCGCTCCTCGTCAAACCACTCCAGGTTATGATGGTGAAGTGTTAGAGCTGCGTTTAGAGCTTCAGCTGTTAGCTGATGTTGGTCTCATCGGTCTTCCTAATGCCGGCAAAAGTTCAACAATCAGATGTGTTTCTCAGGCGCGCCCAAAGGTCGCTGACTATCCGTTTACAACTCTTGTTCCTCAGCTTGGCGTTGTACACTATGGCCTTGGTCATGATTTAGTCTTGGCTGATATTCCCGGTCTTATTGAAGGGGCTCATTTGGGTCATGGTCTTGGAACAGTGTTCTTGCGTCATTTATCCCGAACAAAGCTTTTACTCTTTATCTTGGATACCAAAAATGCTGAAAACAAATCATGTTCTGAGCAGTATGAGCTATTACAACGTGAGTTACAGAATAGCGAATATGCAAGCATGATGGTCGATAAGCCAATTCAAATTGTTTTTAATAAGGTCGATCATGAATCCGAAATGGATTCTCCTGAATTTAAAAAACAAGTGAAATGGTTTGAGAAAAAAGGTCTGGGCCCTGTCCTATTCCTTAGCGCATTACAAAATATCGGCGCTGATTCTTTAAAAAATACACTTTATCAAAAATTCTTCACCGAAGGTCAGTAATAAAGCATATATTAACCAAATATACCGCATAACATATTGATAAGATAATATTATTTAAGTAATATGAATTGTATAACCATTCATAATTATTGCAATAATAAAGGTCTTTGAGTCTATGTATCCTTCATCCAATCATCAAATATTATTTTATTACTATAATCCTTACGGTTACCGTGGCTTAAATCCTGTTCAATGGCTAATCGATCAGATTAATGACAATAATCAATCTTTCGGGCCTGCTATTGCACAAAATAATTCCACAAATGTAATGAGTTATATTAATAGATTACAGTTTGATCTATCTAATAAAACCATTATTGAACAATCCAGTACTAGACTGGGTAGGAGAATATCTCATCAATTGAATCAGGCAGATGTTGAGTATGATAACTATGCGCTGCTTAAAGCGATTGCTAGGTCACGTAACACCGTATTTTCTAGTGTCATTTTGATCGAAATCTTCAAACTCTATCAGGTTCCTGCATTAATTATGAAGGAGTTGAGAGAGATAGCTGAAGAAACGCTGCAGAAGTATGGGAACGTGCAATATACCAAAAATATTGGAAATCGTGAGGGCGAAAAACTATCTGGACCAATTGGTAAGCTCCTTGTCAATCTGAATGTGCGCCTTCAAGAATTTGATGACATGATCAAACAGCCCGATATTGCTCAGATTTTCAGCACACACTTGTCCTTGCTGTGTCCTGATGATAAAAATAGAGAAAAATTAGAGAAGGATATTGTCGCACTCTCTCACGATATTGCTCCTGCGGATGCCCTATCTGCTTCAAGTATTCTTTTTCAAGAGCGATCGTTTCAACATGACTCTAATCCTAGAAAATGGCACCTTTTTGCGGCAATATTGGCATTGCTAGATCAAAAAAATCCGTTGCATATACAACTCCTGGAAGGCTGGATTGGTCAATTAGAAACACAGCTTGGTGGTTTCGGTCAGCTTTTCGAGTGTAAAGATACTTTTAGATCTTCATTGCTTGATTATATTCCAGATAGACTCGATGCTATTCCATGCGGCCCTATATCTAAAGATCGTGGCATAGCTACAGTGTTAATAACACAACTCAACCATAAGAAAAAAGCATATAATCAACAAAAAAGACAAGATGTTGAAAATGATTTTGTAGGTTGGACTAATACAGAGCAAAATTTTCGTCAGCATTATCAAAGTATTATAGATCTATTTTGCAGTGAAATTGCAGGCTCTGAAATAACAAATCAATTTTATGTTAATTGTGAGACTTATAAATGGGTTAAGCAGAGGTTGGCATATATTCATTATGTTGACTGGAATTTTCAAAAAAATGATAAATTTGAGAGCGTGGTGGAATACCTCTTTAAACCAGTATTAGAACGCTTGGAGAGGCTCGAGCTCAATGAGGTGCACTCAATACAAGTTGCAGCTATCTTACTGAAAATTATCCATGAGTCAGTGGTAGAGTGTCTTGGATTTCCTTCAAATGTGAATGATCTTTTTGAATTTATTGCTGATTATCAATATGCTGGGCAGAATGTTGCTCCACCCCAGCCAGCACATCCTTCGTTTTATGCTAATGTTGATATTTGGAATAAATCTAAAGCTGCTCTTGAAGAACTCTTTCCTTTTGATACGATTTTTAAAGATTCTGAAGCTTTAATGCAACAAATACGATCGTCCAAAAAGATGCAAATCCTTGCAGCTATTCTTCCAGTGTATAGAAGAGGAGAATATTGGTCTGTAAACTCGGAAGTATTATCTTATGCAGAAAATATGGTGTATTGTAGCTTGCTTGATTATGCTCTTCAAAAACATGTTATGATGGGGCCTGTCGATGGTGCGAATGCACAAAATCGAACGAATAGTATCTGGCTTGAAATTGCGACATATGCACATATTATCGGATGGACAGCTCCTGATTTGCATTCTAATAAATATTATAACGCCGCCAACTCTCGGTTTACTCTCGGTATAAATCGTGGACCAATTGTTCTTCGATTTGTAAGTTATAGACAGTATCGTTTAGGCTACCACAAAATGTTAGATAACTATTTACCCGGATCGGTTGAATTAAAAGAGAAATTATTATACACCCGTCAAGCGAATCATCCTGAATCGCTTGAGCAAACGTTCTTAAGAAAACGCAGTGCGGATATATTTCCATTATTTGCATGGCATTTTTCAAAGCACGATCGGAGCTCTTTTCGCCAATTTGTTGCCGCAATGTTCTGCACAATGCCTGATCAAGATTTTTGTAATTTACTAGGCGCTCTGCGTAGTACTTCCGTTGGAAATACTGAGCCTGAGGCAGAATCCTTTTATATGGACCATAGAATTCGCGATGATTTTTTTGCATTGGCTTATCTTACAAGTGAAGCATCGGTCATGCATCAAAAGAATATTGCAGCATGTCTCGTTTCAGAAAAAAATCGCTATTTACGGCTTCAGGAGTATTTTAAAAACTGTCGACAATCACAAACTCCTTCTCACGAGTGTGCATCCGAAGCTCATCAGTTCTTGCCATTTTATGGCGCGCGCATTGGTAGGCCAAATTATCAAGTGCCAGAATCCTTTTATTCAGAGGCGGGGTGGTCTTTTATCCTTGCTACAAATTATCCGTACCTTTATCCTGAAAAAATCCAAGCTCCGCAGCTTGTTGCCAATAATAATGAACCAGCCACATTACTTGCTCAGAGCCTGATGGATGAGGAAGTTGATGCTGTAACTCATGATCGTATTAGCAATAAAACAATTATTGAATACTTTGCAGGAATGCCGAGTGCTACCATGAATTTCGCTTATCTTGTTGGAATTTATAGCAAAACAAGATTGGATTCATGCCCGTGGTTCGATCAAACACTTGATTTAATGAAGGTTAGTCCTAATCAAGCCCCAATATTAAGCTTAATCATCTCAAATCCTGAATTGCCTGTGCAGCCTGAAAATAATGATCATATTGCACGGCAGTTATCGATAGCGCTGAATGCTTGTGTACCAGGAGATATTGTAACTTTTAGAGAAAAATATTTAGGTTCGAATCAAGAAATACTACGGGTTATCGCAAGCAAAGGTGAGCAAGGGGGTCGTGCTCTATATAATTTGCTCAGTGAGCAGTTCTTGTCTCCACTGCATTGGAAAATCCAAGGGCAAGCTCAAGCTCCAGCAGTATTGCGGAAGAAACGTGTATTTTTTGCAGAGCTTGTAATGGAATGCTCCGCTTACTTATCAAGACAAGACTGGCAAAATCCAGAGCGCCGAGATGCAGATTTTGATAATACTATGAAATTTCTAGGGAAAGTATTGATTGCCGATCGGAATATTACTCAAGAAGATATTTTTTTCCTTTGCTATAAATTTAATGCAAGATGTAATGACAATCTGCAATATGTATTACGCTTGCCAGGGATACAGGAACTATTTAATGCAATTAATGCATTAGAGGATTTATATTCAAATAATAACTTGACGTTCTTGAGATATGGGTCTCGAGAGAATTTAGATAGATTTTTTCATGCATTTACGCGGGTTCAAAGCGATTATACACAATATAATGCCGCATATGATGCAGCTTTTAATCAGATGTTTAATAATCCTAGATCGAATAATAATAACTATACACGTTTTATCACAAATGCGCTTTCTAGCCTTTTTTGCTCTGATCTTCTCAAGCAAATTGGGACATCCTGTGCAGACCTTGTTGCATTTATTGCAGTATTGGCCTTTACTCAGTTAAAAATAGCGTTAGGTATTGAAAGCGAGATTAAAGAAGGTGCCTCAACACCTCTTGTCACACCAGAGCAGAGCATGCAGCAGCTACTTGAGTCTGTCAAAGAGGAAGAGCTTTTAAAAATAAAAGATCATAAACTGACTGATAAACAGCGCGTAAATAATAAGGCTCTAGAGATTTTAGGGCTGACTCTATTAGTCAATTGGTTCCAAGGGATTTTCAAGCATCACTTAAAATCTTTTAACAGCCATAATACCCCTGCAAGAAGGATTCTAGCCAAAGGAATTGATTTGCATGCAAGAACAGTGGTGCCGAATATAATATCGACAGAATTAGCGGGCGCTCCATTAATGGAATCTAATGGCCCTGTGATATTTACAAAAGAAGATACTGAGGGTTTGAATAATAATCCACGTGGGTTGATTTTAGATCAAGATGAGAAGCATGCATCTACCCCATCTTCTCCTCGTTAATGATAACGGTTCGCTAAAATGTGTTGATACAGCAAAAAAAGATTGGTGCTGTATAACATGTTTTAGTGAGAAATGATTGGGAATTTATAAAATATATGGTCTGCGCTAAAAAGCGTATTAATCATTAAAAAGCAATGCCGAGTCTAAAGCTAAAGAACTAAAGACTCGTATGCGCAAAAGAATCAATTATTGCTGTAAAAGCTCTGAAGTGATTGATTACGATGCATCTGCAACAGGAAGCAATGCTTTAATAGCAGCATTTAAGCGGCTTTTCAAACGTGCAGCTGTATTGCAATGAATTTTGCCTTTGGATTCTAGGCGATCGATAAATGAAGTTGCAATCTTGAATGCATTCATGGATTCTGCATAATCTTTTGCTGCAATTTGCAAACGGACGTTTTTGATCGCTGTACGCATCCGTGAGATTTGCCATTTGTTATTTTGGCGGTTTTTCTCGTTTTGGCGGTTGCGTTTTTCGGCTTGTTTTGTATTCGCCATTGTATGTAAGCTCCTTTAAATAGTATGAAACTCTTTTTCTAAAAGCCATTTTGGTTATTAGGGTCGCAAATCCCTAGCCGTAATGGTAATATGGATGTACAGGATTTTACATTAATACCGATGCTTAAGTCTATCTTTCCGCTCACATTTGCATCATTTTTCACAAGAATGACAGGATTCTTGCGAGATTATTTGCTTTATCGCTCATTTCAAGCAGGGCAATCGCTCGATCTTTTTTTCTTGGCATTTCGATTTCCTCAATTGATGCGTCGATTTTTTGCAGAAGGATCGTTTCAACAAGCCCTCTTACCAGTATTAGGTAAGGCTGTAAAAGAGCAGAATGAAAAAGATTTTCAAAGCCTCTATCAACAGGCATTTTGGTTTTTGCTTCTCTCTACTTTGGGTTTAAGTGCGATCATTTGGTCCGTAGGCCCGTATTATGTCAGTAAAGCTCTTGCTTCTGGCCTTAATCCACAATCTCAGGAAATTTATTGGCAGCTGCTCTGTTGGAGCGCTCCATATGCTATTGCGTTGGCTGTGATTAGTTTGTACTCACTAGTCTTGCAATTGCACCATTCGTATTGGCTCAATGGATTTTCTCCTACCCTTATGAATCTCGCAATTTTACTTGCGGCATATATCTATCCTGCTCAAGTTTTACCCATGATCAAGGCAATGTTTTTCATTGGTTTTGTCCAAGTGCTCCTGCAAATGTGGCAAGCCCGCTCGATCGTTCCTTTTTCTCTTCGAATAGGATTGCCATCTTGGCCGCATGGATCGTTCCTACTGACTCTCCGTCGCTTCTTGGAGCTTTCTGGTTTGAGTATTATGATTCTCACAAATATCTGGGTCGACCAGATGTTTCTAACGTACGCACCCGTTGGCTCAATTAGTATCTACTATCTTTGCGAACGTGTTGTCGAAATTCCTGTAGGTGTCCTTGGATATTCGGTTTGGTCCGTTTTTTCAACATATTATGTGCGCTTCTCTCACTCACGAGTAGCTCGTATTCAATTAGAGCATAAAGTGATTTTGTTGATTATTTATCTCATCTTCCCTGCAACTGCGGCTGTTTTTTGCCTGGCTCCAGAAATTGTGGCATGTTTTATCGATCCGCTTTCGCAGCAACAAGCATTTACCCAAGCAAACTTTCTTTTACACCTGATTTCGATAGAAATTGTTCTTATAGTCATCAGTAAAATTTACGTGATTATGCTCACCTCCATGCATCGAAATAAAGAAATATTGTCTATTCATGCCGTCGGTGTTTGTGTGAATTTTGTGATGGATGCTCTTTTATATCAATATGGTGCAATTGGTATTGGGTTATCGACAGTCCTCACATTATGTGTTCAGATGATGCTGTTTCATAAATGTAATCCTTTCTTGAATAGATTATTACGATTACCGCCTAATTTAATTTTTCAGCCAATTATTACGCTATGCACTCTTTTGCTCACAATGATTGGGTTGAGAATGTTTTTCATAGATTATTTGCCGTACCATTACATGCGTATTCCGTTGCTCGCTGTCGGATTTGGAATACCGTTCTCTTTGTATTTTATAAGAATGCGGCCATTTTTCGAATATCTCAATGGCCGCGTTACAACACTCGTTGAGCACGATCGGCAAACAAGTCAGGCATAATATCAAACGATAAATCTCCAATCTCATGATGAAAAGAGATTTATCATTCATGTAGTACTATCTGCTAACCTTGAAGTTCAGTATAATGTCTTTATGTTTTAGACTTGTATTTGCATAGAGCATTATGAAAGACACATTAAATCTTTATCAAACCACTTTTCCAATGAAAGCTGATTTACCAGCGAAAGAGCCAAAAATTTTATCAGATTGGCTTAATCAAAATGTCTATCAGGAATTACAAAAAGAACGTAGTGGCGCCCCAATATTCCGATTAACTGATGGTCCGCCATACTCAAATGGTCCGATTCATATAGGCCATGCAGCAAACAAGATTCTCAAAGATATTATTCTAAAGTCCAAACTCCTTGATGGCTATCAAGTTCCATTTGTTCCTGGTTGGGATTGCCACGGACTACCTATTGAAGTTCAAGTTGAAAAGAAATTTGGCTCTAAATTAACCCCCTCTGATTTTCGAGCAAAATGTCGTGAGTACGCTCACTCTCAAATCGCATTGCAAATGGATGGGTTCAAGCGATTAGGGATCTTGGCTGATTGGGAAAATCCATACCGTACTATGGACTATTCTTATGAGGCGCAAACTATTCGCCATCTTGCACATGTTTGTGCTGAAGGCCTGCTCATTCCTGGATATAAGCCAGTACATTGGTGTACCCATTGCCAGTCCTCTCTCGCAGAAGCAGAGACCGAGTTCACGACCCAAGTTGCTGCAACACTTGATGTAACCTTTACATTGACAAAAGAGTGGGGTTATCAAGACAGCACCCTGCCCGTATCTGTTGTTATTTGGACAACAACGCCCTGGACTCTTCCTTCGAACCAAGCGATTGCCTATCATCCTTCCGATCGGTATGTCGCCGTAATTTATAAAGGTGTGTGTTACCCAATTCATGAAGCTCGTGTTGAATCTTGCCTTGCAAAATGGAAGTGGGTTGCTGAGGATTATAAGATTGTTGAATTCGATACGGCGTTTTTTAAAGACGCATGCGCGCAGCATCTTTTTGTCGCTGACAAAACGGTTCCATTGGTCGCCACCGACTATGTTACAGCTGATAAAGGAACGGGGTTTGTTCATAATGCCCCCGATCATGGTCCAGAGGATTATGAAATCGGACGCACAATTGGATTGAAACCTCTTGAGTTTATCGATTCAAAAGGCTATTTCAATGAGCGTGCAGGAGCCCTCTTGCAAGGCGTTTCGTGGAAAGATGCTCAAGCAATTGTCACAGCTGAGCTTGAAAAACAAAATCGTGTTTTGTGCGCAGAGCCATTCGAGCATCAAGCTTTAGTCTGCTGGAGACATAAAACTCCAATCTTCTATCGCGCAACACCACAATGGTTCATTACGATGAATGAGCCAATGAAAGCTGCTTTATCTGCCGCTATTAAAACTGTTCAGTGGCATCCTCAATCCGGCGCTGTTCGTCTTGAAAATATGATCAATGCGCGTCCAGATTGGTGCTTGTCTCGCCAAAGATTCTGGGGTGCTCCGCTGGTTCTGATTTATCACAATCAAACACGCCAAATTCACCCAGAAATGCAGCGCATTGCTGAAGCCGTCGCGTCTCGTGTTGAGCAAGAGGGTCTTGAGGCTTGGTTTGGCTCGACCCTGGAGACTTGGGGTGTAAATCCTTCAGAGGGTTGGGAAAAATCCACCGATACAGTTGATGTTTGGTTTGAATCAGGTTGTGCATTCTATACAGAACGTCGTTCCAATCCTAATCAACATGTTGTTGCCGATATCTATTTAGAAGGAACCGATCAGTATCGTGGATGGTT
Organism: Gammaproteobacteria bacterium; assembly: GCA_016874315.1. Taxonomy (GTDB): domain Bacteria; phylum Pseudomonadota; class Gammaproteobacteria; order Berkiellales; family Berkiellaceae; genus LLD-282. The sequence continues at coordinate 9,061 of VGTX01000015.1, forward strand.
CCAATCTTCTTTAATCTGCTCCGTCATCGCCTCAGGTGTCGCTCCATATCGCACTGTATTAACTCATGGCTTTTTAGTTGATGGTGCAGGTAAGAAAATGTCGAAATCTCTCGGCAATGTCATTGCGCCCGATGAGCTTGCTCAAAAATATGGAATTGATATTGTGCGCCTTTGGGTGAGTATGACCAACTACGAAGAGGAAATGGCGATTAGTTCGACAATTCTCGATCGGGTTTCCGATGGTTATCGTCGTATTCGTAACACATTAAAATTCTTATTGGCTAATTGTGTCGATTTCGATTTGAAAGATATGGTCTCTCCTGAGGCGCTGCCGTTGCTCGATCGTTGGATTATCCAAGAAGTTACTGAGCTTCAAAAAAATGCTATGGCTGCTTATGGAAGCTATGAGTTTCATCATGTGTCTCGAGCTTTGCTTGATTTTTGTGTAAATGAGCTAGGCGCTTGCTATTTGGATATCGTTAAAGACCGTCTTTATACTGCGAAAACAAACAGCCATGCACGTAGAAGCGCTCAAACCGCTTGTTATACAATTTTGCAAAGCTTGATTTGTCAAATCTTGCCAATTATGCCTTTCACTGCAGAGGAAGTGTGGACGCATTTCCCTCAAAAAAGTCATAATCGCTCTGTATTATTTAATACATGGCCAATTTTACCTTCCGTTCCTTTCTCAGAGTCAGAATCAAAATTTATCTCAGGATTATGGACACTCAGAAGAGATGTTCAAATTGTTTTAGAGGAAGCAAGACAATCTGGGAAAATCGGTTCGAGTCTAGAGGCTGTGCTTGTTCTCGATCGTACCACTTATCAAGAACTGTTTGATATTGGACAAGAGCTCAAATTCTTCTTCATTGTGTCAGATGTTCAATTTGAAGAATGCGCAGAAAAAATCTTGGTGCGTGTTTCAGAATATGAGAAATGTCCGCGTTGCTGGCATCGTGTCTTAAAAGAAAACCAAACAGTTTGCGATCGTTGTGAACAAAATCTCTCTCATGACGGGGAGCATCGAACATATGCATAAGAAATCATTTGGCTTGTTTCTTTTGCTCTTTATATTCGATTGGATGACAAAACAGTATCTTAATCAGGCACATGATTTGTTCAGTATATTCTCTTGGGGGGTGGCAGTAAAACCAGCCCTCAATACAGGGCTTTCTTGGGGGCTCGCGGTCGGATGGAATAATCTTATTGCACTCGCTGCTACAGCCTTTATTCTTTGGTTTTTGTCTATCAAAATGTATGGCAAAAATGAAGTGGCAGCCATTCTCGTTGCTGCTGGTGGAATAGGGAACTTGTTAGATCGAATGGTGTACGGAGGCGTACGCGATTTCATCGCCTTAACTTATAAAAGCCAAGGAATATTTCCAATTTTCAATTGCGCAGATATTTTTTTAACAATCGGGATTATATTATTAATCTGGAATGATCGCGCCACATTATTTTCTGAATAACCATAAAATTGCTCAGTAGCTTATAGGTGTGGCATAATCAGTCAGTTCATTAGGACATTTTTTAGGAGTTCTTCGTCCATGTTGCAACGTGTTTTTACTCATCAAATCCCTTCAATTCCTTTGCAAAGCATGATTACCTGTTCCGGGTGGTTGTCTACAATCCGCGATCATGGTGGAATTGTTTTCTTTCAATTTCGCGATCGGTTCGGAACGCTCCAATGCGTATACGATCCTGCAGAGTTTCATGATATTGACGTGCATGATTTAAAACCAGAAACTGTTGTTAGTGTACAAGGAATTCTTTTGGAACGCCCTGATGGTACAAAACAACCTACAGATAAACTTGGACATCTTGAACTGCATGTTAAAAAAGTAACAATTCATTCCAAAGCAACGGCACTACCTTTCCAGGTTTCCGAAAGTCATAAAATTAATGAAGAGTTACGTTTGCAATATCGATATATTGATTTGCGACATCCAGAAAGAGCGCATCCATTTTTTGTGCGCTCCGAAGTCAATCATCTCATTAGAGAGTTCCTCAGAAAACATGATTTTATCGAGTGCGAAACTCCAATTCTTACAAAACCTACTCCAGAAGGTGCTCGTGCATATATCGTCCCTTCACGTATTCATTTGCATAATTTTTATGCTCTTGCACAATCGCCTCAACTATATAAACAGCTTATGATGGCGGCAGGATTTGAACGGTATTATCAAATTGCACGTTGCTTTAGAGATGAAGACTTACGAGCCGATCGTCAGCCCGAGTTTACACAACTCGATATCGAGATGTCGTTTATTGATGAGCGTATGATTCAAGATCTTATTGAACAGCTTGTGCGCCAAATCTTTACAACTGTGCTCAATGTGAATTTGCCAACATTCAAAAGAATGACATACGATGAAGCAATGAAGCGTTATGGTTCAGATAAGCCAGATTTAAGATGCCCACTGTATT
>VGTX01000016.1 GCA_016874315.1 Gammaproteobacteria bacterium
CAGGTAACGCCTGGGCAGAGTAATTTGACGGAAAGTGCCACAGAAATTATACCGCCAATTTATTGGTAAGGGTGAAATGGTGCGGTAAGAGCGCACCGCTTTGTTGGCAACAACAAAGGCAGGGTAAACCCCACCGGGAGCAAAATCAAGTAGGAGTTCTATGATACTGCTCGTATCGAACTTGGGTTGATTGCTAGAGTGTTTTGGCGACAAAACATCGAGATGAATGATTGTCCTCGACAGAACCCGGCTTATGTGCTTTCCTATTAGATCTTATTTTTAGGAGGATGGTGCCACTCTAGCGCCGTAAAAACATGCAAGCACCGTATCAACATATTCCCGTTTTTTTAGAAGAAAGCTTAAAAGCTCTACAGATTTGTCCGCATGGAACATATCTTGATGTAACCTTTGGTCGTGGTGGGCATAGTCTCGCTTTACTCGAAAAAGAATCCACGGCAAATTTATGGATCTGCGATCAAGATGCGACAGCTCTTTCCTCTCCCGCAGCAGAGCGCATTCCCCTCAATCAGCGCTTACATTGCAACTATAGTCAGATATTTGAAGCACTTTCGCCTAATCTTGCAAACGGAATATTAGCCGATCTAGGAATTTGTTCAGCGCAGCTAGACGATCCAACTCGAGGATTTTCATTCTTACAAGATGGTCCATTAGATATGCGGATGGATCGACGCTCTACATTTACGGTATTTGAACTCCTTAGAAAGTCCAATCCAACAGAATTGGCAGATATTTTATATCATTTTGGTGAAGAACGCCGCTCGCGTGCAATCGCACGTGAAATTTGCGACCGAGTAAAGCGCCATCAAATGAAATCTACAAGCGACCTTGTAGAATGTATCACAAAATATGTACCCTTTATTAAAGGCGAAAAACACCCAGCAACACGTACGTTTCAAGCACTACGCATTGCAGTAAACCATGAATATGAACATCTCATGACTTTTTTACAAAAAGCTCCCTTTCTTTTGAAGGACTATGGGATTCTTGCAATTATTAGCTTTCATTCTTTAGAGTATTCCTGGATCAAGGACACCTATCGAGATAAATTATTACAGATGCGTTATCAACAAGATAGCTTCGAAATTGTGCGCACGGTTCATCCACTCACCCCTTCCGCTAAAGAAATTCACGATAACCCTCGCTCTCGCAGCGCAAGGTTACATATTTATCAAAAGGTTCCTCTTAAAAAAACATAAAAGAACGTTTTTTATAAAATATTTGCATTCGATTGAGCGATATTACGAAATAGCTAATCCCATTCGATAGCATTTGAAATATAAATGAAACGCCTAGGGATTAAAGCTAACTCATGACAGCTTGATTTTTTTTATGCTACAATCTCGCGGTAGATACTGATTCCAATTAATAGAGATTTTTGCTTATGACATCTTCCCTTTCTAAACGTAATACTATGGTTCTGTATGGACTAGAAAACGACATACATAGTCACCGTGTTCGTATCGTGCTTGCAGAAAAATCTGTTGCCTACGATACAGTCAATATAAAAATGTCCGCTCCTCCTTTAGAGCTGATTGAGGTCAACCCTTCCCTTTCGCTCCCAACATTAGTGGACAGAGAGCTGGTTCTTTATGGCTCTGAAATTATCATGGAATATCTTGATGAGAGATTACCTTATCCACCATTAATGCCAATTTACCCAGTAGCTAAAGCGCGCTGTCGTCTCATGATGCATCGCATTAATGAAGATTGGTACACTCTTATTCCTAAAATTGAGCAAAAAGATCAGGCTGCAAAAAAAGAATTGATTGACTCTCTCATTTCGATTTCATCGATGCTTGAAGAACCTCCTTATTTCATGACAGACGAGTTTACACTTGTTGATTGCTGTGTGATTCCTTTATTCTTGAGATTAAAGCATTGGGGCTGTGCAATCCCTAAACATGCTACAGGATTATGGGATTACATTAAAAAAGTTATGAAAAAAGAATCTGTGATGCAAAGTCTAACAGCAACTGAAAAAGTGTGGCTTACAGAATTACTGCAATCAGGTGATTAAAAACTGAAGTTTATCTCAATATTAGAAGGAGCTTGCAAATGGATTCTCATTCTTCTGACATGCTTTCACTACGCCCTTATATTATAAGAGCGTTTTATCAATGGATTTGTGATAGTGAAATGACTCCTTTTCTTGTTATCAATACAGATGTTGACATGGTTGAAGCTCCAAAGCATTTAAGTATGCAAGGTCATCTGACATTAGATATTTCTCCGGATGCCGTTGATGATTTAGAGATTCAGAGAACAAAAGTAACCTTTATCGCTTACTTTGACTCTGGCTCGGAAAAAATCTCCATTCCGATGCGAGCGATTGTTGCGATTTTTGCGAGTGAAAATGAGGAAGGAATTGCATTTGCGCATAATTCTGATGATGAGCGCTTACTTTATGAAGAAGAGCAAGAAGCTCTTGCCCTTGAGTTAGCTCAGAGATCAAAGAATGCTCATCAATCCAAGTCTCAGCATCATACTCCTCGCCGTAAAGTGTCGACAAGTCATTTGAAAATTGTGACAAAACAACCTGAGGATAACTGATGAGGCAGATGCTAATAATCAGTCTTTGCACGCTTGGATTGACAGGGTGTTTTGGTAATTTTTTCACTGATGAAAAACAGCCCATGACGCTGCATTCCGATCGGCGCACATCAGGAGATATGTTGATGGATACTGCTCTTGAATTACAAATTCAAGAGCGTTTGCATGCTTTACAACTGCCGGAACAGCATCGAGTTTATGTCAAAACATTTAATCGTCACGTGTTGTTACTTGGGCAAGTTGAAAATCGCGATTTGATTCAAGATATTTCAAATCTTGTAGAGCAAACAGAAGGGATTCATCATGTCTACAATGAACTCACGAATGGTCGATCACTGACATATTGGCAACAAACAAAAGACAGTTGGATTACTACAAAAATCAGCTCTAGCATGATGGTTTCTCCTCATATTGGGCTATGGAAGATTCATGTCCTGACAGAAAATAGTGTTGTTTATCTTTTTGGAATTGTTACTGCCGAAGAAGAAGCGCTGGCTATTGAAATTGCGCGCAAGACTTATGGTGTACGTAAAGTTGTCACACTATTCGATCGAGTTGAAACAGAAGCTATGACTCAAACTTCATGATGATCGTCTTCGTCTTTATTTTTTAAACCTTTCCAAACAGACTGATAGAATAAATAATTCACAACGGACATTAAAATCAAAAACAGTAGAATATATTTACCAATTGTTTCACGTTCTAAACGATGCGGTTCAGCAACATAATCTAAAAATACCACTAAATCTTGCACCAATCGATCGAGTTTTTCATCGGCACACGGATCGGTTGTTACAATCACATTATCGTTACGATCGACCAGAGATTGGTCTGCAGTGCTTGCCCACCCAGCTGGCTCTATTAAGACATACGGCATAGCTGTTTGTGGCATAATATGGTTATTGACGCCTGTTGGACGTGAAGCATCAGGACTACGATAGCGGGTCACCAATGACAGATCGGGAGGCACCCTTCCAAACCAAGCTTTAGCATCTTCATGACTCATTGCAGGCATAATAGGACTATATGGTGCAGCATCTGTGAAATTTAAATATGATTGAATCATCTCGCGATCTAAATCACCATGTTCATTAACCCAGTTAAAATGCGATCCGAGGTCACTATAACGCATTTGTTTCAATGAATGGCAACCAGCGCAATACTGAAAGAAAGCAGAAGCCCCACGTTGTTGTGCTGCAATATCGCGGCGATTGATTGTTATACTCTCCAACACTGGCGAGCCCTCAGCAGCCCATAACGATCCTAAAGAAAGAATTAAGCTCATCATATATTGATTTTTAAATGCTGTGCCCATCACATTCTCCTTTTGGTTAATGACATGCAGTCAACCGCGTAGGGAGAGGTTTCGTTTTCTCATAACGCGAATATATTGGTAGAAACGCAAAGAATGCAAAGTATCCTGTTGTACAAATACGCGCAAAAAATGTTTTCCAAGGGGATGGGGGTTGAATCCCTAATATACCTAGTCCTACAAAACTCACACCAAGCAATATCAAATTACATTTATGAATTGTATGTCGGTAGCGGATAGAACGCACTGGGCATCGATCGAGCCATGGTAAGAAAAACCACACAGCAAGAGAACTCACCATTGCACAAATTCCTAATAATTTATTTGGCACAGCACGCAAAATGGCATAATAAGGGGTCATATACCAGACTGGAGCGATATGTTCTGGAGTTTCCATGGGGTTTGCTTCTTGAAAATTTGGGGCTTCTAGAAAAAAGCCACCACCTTCGGGGACAAAAAATACCACACTAAAAAATAATAACAATAAGACACTACATCCAAATAAATCTTTGATTGTGTAGTAAGGATGAAATGGCACGCTATCTCGTGGAATTCCATTTTCATCAAGGTTATCTCGAATCTCAATTCCATCTGGATTATTCGATCCAACTGCATGGAGGGCGAGAATATGAAGAGCAATCAAGCCAATAAATACAAGAGGGATGGCGATAACGTGTAGTGCAAAAAATCGATTTAACACAACTCCTGAAATCGTATAATCTCCACGAATAAAAATAACCAATGATGGTCCGATTAATGGAATGGCTTCAAACAAAGACGTAATCACTTGAGCACCCCAATAAGACATTTGCCCCCAAGGAAGTAAGTACCCCATAAAGGCTTCCATCATAAGAAGCACAAATAAAAAACACCCAACAAGCCATAAAAATTCTCTGGGGTTCTTATAAGATCCATATAAGACACCACGAACCATATGCAGATAAACGACAATGAAAAAAAACGAAGCACCAGTGGAGTGCATATATCGCAATACCCAGCCATAAGGGATATCACGCATAATAGCTTCGACAGAGTGAAAAGCCTGCTCAGCACTTGGGATGTAGGCCATCGCTAACCAAAGGCCAGTACAGAACTGATTAATAAACATCAAGAGAGAAAATGCGCCAAAATAATACCATATATTGAGGTTTGCCGGGGCATAATATTTTTTTAAATGGTGATCGAAAAAATCCAAAAATGGCATTCGGCGATCGATCCAATTGAAAAGTGCACTCACCATATAACAGATCCTTAGTGTTACTACTCTCGTCCGATCAGAATTCGATCGGCTGATAAAAATAGGTATGGAGGCACGGCAAGATTGCTGGGCGCAGGAACGCCCTTAAACACTCTACCTGCTAAATCGTACATTGAGCCATGGCAAGGACAATAAAAACCGCCAGGCCATTTGGGATTGATAGCACCCTTTTCAGGTTTATATGTGGGAATACATCCTAGATGCGTACACAAACCAATAAGAACTAATATATCCGGCCGAATTGAGCGATAAATATTACGCATTTTTTCGGGCTGTTCCGAAGCTAATGAAGCAGGATCGCTCAGCATTGGATTATCATTAGAGAGGCTATCAATTTCCTCTTGTGTTCGCCTAAGAATCCATACTGGCTTCCCTCGCCAAGCCACAGTCATGAGACCACCCGGGGGTAATGCGGACAAATCTACTTCAATGGGCGCTCCCTGATCGCGAGTTTTGGCAGAAGGCAGCCATGCCGCTAAAAAAGGAATACCAAGAAGGACAACACTCACTGTTCCAATGAGTTGACTTAACATTTTTAAAAATGCTCTTCGAGAAGCATCATATTGATCGCAATCGTGTGCCATAAAATCAGATCGACTTTTTTTTGAGAGCAGTTTATTCTTAACTTTACTATATAGCGCGTCTCTTAGAATTGTCATCTTTTAGCCAACAATGGAGAATTGACTCATGGCGTTTTTACGAAAGGATTTAGAGAATTATTTAAATGGTCTTTTGCCAATCTCTGGTCAAGATGCCAGTGCAAATGGGTTACAAATTGCAGGACACAATCAGATAAAGAAAATTGCTTTTGGCGTATCTGCAAATTTACGCACAATCGAGCAAGCTACCTTGGCTAAAGCAGATGCTTTAGTTGTACATCATGGGCTATTTTGGAAAGGGCAGCCATATCCTCTTGTTGGAGTGTTAAAAGAACGTGTTGCGAAATTACTTGAACATCAATGCTCACTTTTTGCCTATCATCTCCCGCTTGATATCCATCCGGTGTTTGGAAATAATGCTATGATTGGTAAACTTCTTTCTTTACCCGCCCTACAAATTCAAAGAGATGGATTGGTTTACATTTCCGATCATACATATAGTCCCGATGAACTTTTAAATCTCTGTAGAAAACATTTCCATCCTCAAACAAAACTTTTTGAACAAGAAAATTTAGATCTTGGGAAAAAATCTTGGTCTATTGCCTGGTGCTCTGGCGCTGGTGGATCGTTTTTTGAAGATATTAATTGTGATTATTTTCTTTCAGGCGAATTTTCGGAGCATCATTACGATCTGGCGCGAGAAAAAAAGACTTGCTTGATTCGTGCAGGGCATTATGCGACAGAACAATATGGAATTAAGGCACTACAAGAGCACTGTCAGATATATTTTACACTACACTCAATCGACATTGAGTGTATTTTTATTGATGCATGGAGTCCCTGGTGAGTGAGCAATGGTTTACAAAAAAACGATATCATGGCTTAGTAGGAACAGCAGTAAAACCTGTTGAGATTTTATTTGAAGCTCCAATTTCTGATACTTGGCGAGAAAAGCCTATTGTTTTAATTTGCCACCCAAATCCAGCAGCCTCTGGTACGATGCATCATAAAATCCCAACCATGCTAGCGCGCACAGCAGAAGCAAATGGCTTTGCAGCATTACGATTTCAATTTTCTGGCGTTGGGTTAACTTCGGGTCCCTTCGATCGATTCGATCGGGCTGTAGAGCTCACTGAAGCACTTATTGAACGGATTCAGACTGATATTGGACATCCCTCAAAATGGATTTTTACTGGATTTTCATTCGGTGGCGCTTGTGCGCTTGCCCTGAACGGTCCATGGCCTCGATTTGCTATTGCTCCGGCTTGGCCATTGATTGAATCTTCTTTTGATATCGATCGAAATCAGAAAACGATTGTTGTTCATGCAATGGATGATGAAATTGTTTCCTATAAAGCAGGTTGCACTTATTTTGAAGAGAATAAGAATTTTGATTCCCAATGGCTCCTACTAAGTCGAGGCGGTCATTTTTTTGAAAAAAATATGTCGAAGATTCAATATTATTTCAATAACTTTCTTTTGCAACATGAAGGATATTAAAGTTGATTGCATCAAAAGATCGAAACGCATACCTAGCAAAGCTATTCTCTCACCAAGCAGATGACGCGCTCTTAATATTCTGATAACATCTCGAGTTATCATCTGCACTTTCAAGAAAATCGATGTCGTCTAGCTCTCGCGGCCAAATACTCTCAGAACTGCCTAATCATGTCGATGCAGTGATATATGAACTTGATATGAACTGCCCTCAGAATATTAAAAAAAAGCTTCTTGCGCTGGGCTTTATTAGTGGAACAAATATTCGTATTATTCATCGGACGCCACTTGGGTGCCCTATGGAAATACAACTTGATGGGTGCCATCGCTTTTTTCTACGTCGCTCTGAAGCTGCATATATTAAGATATTATCACCACTAGACTGGGAGTGTGAGTCAGGAAAATAATGAGCGGTAAACTATATGATTAAAAATATTGTGCTGATTGGGCACCCGAATGTAGGAAAATCTTCTTTATTCAATACCTGGACTGGTCAAAATACAGCAACTGGCAATAGACCGGGTGTTACAGTGCAGCGTCGCGTTGCAAAAATTACAAATAAAACAACATCTTTAGGAATAGAAGATTTACCTGGAATTTATTATCTAGAATCAGATTTATCGATTTGTGCGCACGATCAAAAAGAAACATTGGAGCGACTTTTAAATCTTACAGAAGATGATTTAATCGTTCAGATTTTAGACGCGCGAGCACTGAGACCTCAATTACATCTGACACTTGAGCTTATTGAACTACAGCATCCCATGTGTCTTAATGTGACATTTCATGAAAATCCCGAAATCATAACGTTTCTACACGATCTATTAAAACTTCCGGTTTACTCTGCTACTGATTGCAACCCATTTAAGTTTGATATTACTAGCCAACCAAATCTTGTTCACCTTGAGGCACAACCAGAGCTGAAAAAACTTTTTATGAATTACTCTGAAAAAGGCTCTGTTCTTTTCAATCGGCTGGCCCTCACTGTAGAAAAAATGCAACGTAATCAGGAGAGCGAACAAAAATATACTGCCTACCATGACCCAGAAACACTATGTGCGAAAATACGCTACCAATTTATCGATACGGCGCTAAAACGACAGCCCACCCAATCGAGCATTGAGCGAATTCATTCAAGAGGCCTTGATAAGATTGTTCTCCATCGATTTATAGGATTACCTTTATTCTTTGGAATTATGTATTGTATTTTTTGGAGCACAATGACACTGGGCGAGCAAATTACACTCAGTCTAAGGCCATTATTAACCGTTCTTGAATCAAGGATATGGCATAATTTACCGAGTGGGATTCAGAGTGTACAGATATATCATATTCTCTGGCAGGGCTCAGTTTTGAGTTTAGAAACGATTTTATCGTTTATTGGGCCTGTGGGGCTTTTATATTTTCAATTAAATATTCTAGAAGAAACTGGGTATATGCAGCGTGCGTCACTTGTTATCGACCGTTTTATGCGCACCCTCAAACTTCCAGGACAATCTTTTGTCTCGATGGTTGTAGGCCTGGGATGCAATGTTCCAGCGATTCTCAGCACACGCACACTATCGCATCCCATTGATCGATTACAAAGCATATTAATGACCCCCTTTATGTCGTGTGGGGCACGTTTAGCAATTTTTACGGCATTTGGTCAATCATTTTTTGGAGATTATGCGTATCTTGCGATTTTTGAGCTCTATATGATTGGATTTTTCATGGCAATTATAACGGGTTTAATGGTGCGCATGCTTACAAACTCGCATGAACACTCTCCTTTAATAGAGCAACTTGTCCCCTATCAAAGGCCAAGTCTTATACATTTACTAAGCAAAACAGGCATACGTCTTCAAGATTTCCTTTCTAATGCTTTTTTCTGGATTGCACCAGCAATCATTGGTATTCATTTAATTACAACCTTCGGAGCATTAAACTGCCCTCCTCAATTTCAAGAGTGGTTAGTTTTTATATTTCGCCCGCTGGGGCTGGATTCTCAAAATTGGCCGGCTGTTTTGGCCCTATTTAGTGGATTAATTGGTAAGGAAGTTTTACTTGGTACATTAGAAGGATTTTATCCTGATTCTAGTGAAATTGGTTTAAATAGCGCACTGCATCATTGTTTTCCAAATCCACAGGCCGCAATGAGCTACTTAATTTTTGTACTTCTATATTTTCCGTGTATTTCAGTAACACTTGCGATTGCAAAAGAAACACGTCTTTTTTGGGCGATATTTTCTGCAATTTGGTCCACCCTGATCGCATATATTACAGCGGTTTTATATTATCAATGGATGAAGCCAGATACTTCTTTGTTTTTACTCATTAATCTTACGATTGGAAGTATATGCCTCTTATGGCTTTTCTTGCAGGGTTCTAAAAAAATCATTGACTATTATCACATGCTCGATCGGAAGGAAAGGAAAAATATTCCTTTTCATATTACAAATCGAAATCAATAGCGGGTATGAGAAATAAATCGTTAACCAACTCAAGAGGAGTTGCCGGATTTTAAATACCGTACACTTCCCCTTGAGAAACTGAGACCCTTTACAGGTAGAACTACTTGTAAGGTCACATATTTTACTGCTGAGCAACAAGGTCTTTCAGGTGCTTGAGTGCCTTGATTTTGACCTTTTTTGAAGCTGGCTTTGCTGGGATAATCATGGCTTCTTTGGTGAATGGGTTAACACCTTCTTTTGCCTTAACTGCTGCTTTTTTGACAACTTCGATTTTTAACAAGTTGTGCAATGTAAACATTCCTGGGCCTTTTTTGCCGAGATGGTGATGGATCACATCAGCAAGCTCATCTAACACAGCAACGATATCAACCTTACGCATTTCTAGACGGTCAGCAAGGTAGCCAACAAGCTCTGCTTTTGTCATAGGTTTTTCAATAGTTGATAATTTTACTTTTTTTTCAACGTGTGCAGTCATTGTGATTCACTCCTTAAAAAATAACTCTACATGAGGACTTCCCTATCAGTGTAATATTGAATGTCAATCCGTCCATTTATAATGGAATTTCAAAAAAAACAACTGAAAAACAAAAGGGCAAGAACGAAGCAAAATGTATATTAATCAATGTATTATGATTTACTTTAGAAAAATCAGATCATTCGCTAACATTTCAAGCATCCCTCAATATATCATGATACCTGCTTAATACGTGCATAATCCAAACTTTAAGCATCTCTAGACATCTTGTTCTTATTCAAAAAATCTTTTATAATCAAGCTCACTTTCGCGTTCGTCTTCCTTGATTCCCGTTCAAGCGACACCTGTAGTTATTAAAAATGCATGCAAGATGCAACTCTCTAGAATTTTGGAGGATTCATGAAAACTTATACCCCGAGACCACGCGATATACAACCTCGCTGGTTGGTCATCGACGCTCGGCAAGCAATTCTTGGTCGCATGGCGTCCACAATCGCTCATTTACTTCTTGGTAAACACAAGCCTCTTTACGATGTTAACCTTGTTACTGGCGATAAAGTTATCGTTACTAACGTTGATTTGTTGACTGTTACTGGCAAAAAACGTGAACAAAAAATATACTACAGACACACCGGATATCCAGGTGGAATTAAAGCTCCTACATTTGATGAATTACAGGCAAAACGCCCAACTGAAATTCTCAGACTTGCTGTAAAAGGGATGCTTCCAAAAGGTCCTCGTGGATATGCCATGCTAAAGAACCTGTACATCTACACTGGTGAGAATCATCCGCACCAAGCTCAAGAACCTATTCCATTTGCACTTGAGGATTCAACTTATGCTTAAATCGACTTTAGCTGCACAACATGGACGTCGTAAGTCCTGCGTCGCAAATGCTTACATTTCTCAAGGAACCGGTCAACTGGAAGTGCGCCGCTCCTTTACTGCACGTGATGCACTGAATGCACGTCGCGCAGGAAAAGACCGCTCTTCACTCAAGACACGTCTATCCGTTAACGAATACTTTGAG
>VGTX01000017.1 GCA_016874315.1 Gammaproteobacteria bacterium
AAATCTCTTGATGATTGAAGAAGAATGCAATTTCAATTGCAGCATTTTCGATAGAATCGGAACCGTGAACCGCATTCTCATCGATATTTTTTGCATAAAGCTTACGAATGGTTCCTGGAGCTGCTTGCTCAGGGTTTGTTGCACCCATAAGTTCACGATGATGTAGAACAGCGTTTTCACCTTCAAGGGCAAGAACTAGAACAGGACCTGAAATCATAAAGCTTACTAATGCACCAAAGAATGGGCGGCTTTTATGAATACCGTAAAATTCTTCTGCCTCATGTTGGCTTAAGTGAATCATTTTTGCTGCGACAACACGTAATCCATTTTTTTCATAAATTGAAATAATGTTTCCAATATTGTTTTTAGCGATTGAATCTGGTTTTAAAATAGCGAGAGTTCTTTCCATAGTACAATTTTATCTGCTTGAAAAATTGAGTCTATTATATCTTTTCATAGATTTTACGCAAGGGCCTGCGCTTAAAAATATGATAAAACCTAAGTCCTGAACCACGAATAAGTGTAATTATGGTGTTTTTAGATCACGCGTTGTTTCATATCAAGAACAATTCTCTAAAAAATAACATAATATCGCTATATCACCCAGCTCACTGCACATAACAGGCAGTCTCACTTAATTTTTGGATGAAATGAAGTACAAAAGCAGACATAATGCAAAATCTTTATATTTTATCACCTCAATAAAAATGTTTATAACGTATTGATTTATATATTTATTTACTATAAAATTCACTTACAGGCTGGATATTCACGATTTCATTTGTCGAGTTATTTTAAAGCCCTACGTATGATACGCAAGTGTTTTTGACATTGACATGACACAAGATGGCGTATCACTTGTCATTAACAATCAATACATGGAAATCGAAAATGAAACTTACTCAACAACTTGCATACATTAACGGCGGATTTAGCTTTAAAGAAGATATTCAGGAGCCCGCTGTAAAATTCTATAAAGACCATAAAGGTCCCTGTGATCACGTTGGGTTCGTTATTTTTATTGCTCTGGAATACTACGCTCTCCGATACGCTGCCCAATCATATCGATCATATCTAAAGCGCTCCGAAGAAGAAGCTGTCCTAAACATATTTAATAGGGTATATCCACGGAATTTGCAATATGGACATTATTAGAACAGTTAATACTGTGGTCAAGGGCTTTTTGAGCCTCTGACCATATCAGAAAAGAGTCCCTAAAAATTCTGAATAAACCAACATTCATCACATAATCACTTGTTGTTAAATAGAATTCACAACTTTGGTGATGAATGTTAGCTCATTTGCTTGAGTTAACATCAAATACAGAAATTTTCTCAAAAAATCCCCCAATACTGTCACCGTACTGATAATTTTTTTGAAAAAAATAAAATTATCAAGGATGAATACCCTTTTTTAGCTGCATATCCCCGAGATGAGCAGCAACATAACATATATAAATTTCTCATATTTTTAACGACGTAAAAAATATTCGAAAAATGATCCAACAACTTATTGATTATTGTAAAAATTTATTGCATTATGTTTGCTCAGGGTTTTGGATATCCTGTAGTTTTGTCTATAGAATTCCTTTAAAATCCTCAGTTACGCGTGTGTTTGTCGACATCGATATCGCACAGCACTGCGTATCGATTTCAATTAATAAATAAAAATAGGTGTCAAACATGAAACTTACTCAACAACTTGCACAAATTAACGGCGGATTCAATTTCAAAGAAAATATCCAAGAGCCTACTGTAAAATTCTATGAAGATCATAAAGCTGCATGTCACTACACCGCTATTGGTGTTGCTAGTGTGATTGCACTTTTTGGTGGTTATAAAGCCTTTGGTCCAGCAAAAACATTTGTCACCAGCTTTTTCAAAAAACAAGACGTTGTACAAGCAGCAATCGATACAGCAAACGAGACTGTCGGTGGCGGAAACAACAACGGCTAAGGCTAAAAGCTTCGTCTTTTAGACATTTCCCTTATCCTCTTGTGATGATATTCGCAAGGGGGTTTGAGATGCTCTCTAAAAAGTCCAACCGCTCTTTCATATTTTTAAGGAGTTGTTGGACTTTTATTTTATGTGGTCTTATTGAAAACTCTCTCCACAACCACAGACTTTTTTAGCACCATCGTGCGCCCATACAATTAAGTCACCATAGGACTGCTGTACAAGGCGGCATTCTAGTTTTTTAAAGATGTTTTCTGCAATATCCCGATCGACGAGAATGCTAAGCTCAGTTGCCATTGGAATGATATAATGCCGATCGTCATAACCAGTCTTCTCTTCAACACTATAACTCATTCCTGAGCATCCACCTTTATTGATACCAACCTGAATAAATGGCTGCTCTGCTACATTTTTCAAATAGTTCATAGCCTCTACTGTTGCTGTAAATTCAAACATGCCATTGGGCGATTTCCAAGAAAACATATTTTCTCCTCTTTTTAATGATGATCAGGGTGAATATTTAAAAAATCCTGCACGATTTGACAAATTTGCTCAATATCTTCGAAATTCTGCAGACCGAGACTCAAGCGAATGATTCGGCGCTGCGCGTTCAAATCATAGCCTATTTTGAACAAAGCCTCAGAGCCTTTTCCCTTTTGACAAGCAGAGCCTTGGCTATAGGTCAATTTCGTGGCCAACTCTAAAATCTGTTTTGTCGACCATTTGGGGTCATATATTGTACAAATGTGCGGTAAACACGAATATACTGGAGTAATGAGATGAGCTTTGCAGGTATCACGCATTCGATTGCCAATATATTTTAATCGTTCACGAATGTCGCTACTATGCCATACTTCAAATGCTGCTAAAAACGCCATAATTAAATGATAGGGTAATGTCCCAGAGCGAAATCCAAACTGCTGCCCGCCCCCTCTAAAAATAGGTACGACCTTTTTCTGTGGACGAAGCCGAAGATATAACGCTCCTATACCAATCAATGCCCCCATTTTATGACCAGAAATTGTTACTGAATCAAAAGGTATTTTAGAAAAATTCATTTCAATTTTTCCAAAAGATTGCGCTGCATCTCCATGAATCCATGCGCCACTATTTTTCATTTTCTCAATTACACCCCAATCTTTTTGGAGCGAACCTATCTCATTATCGCCAATCGGGAGCAATACAATCGTATTATGGTCAATATGCTCATTATGAAAAGAAATTTGATAATCAGAATCTAGAGTCAAAAATGATACTCGCAATCCATACTGGTTAGCATGCTCCATAGCTGGCTCAAGCAGCGAACTATGCAACAAGGGGTGTAAAACTAAATGATTGCACTCAGGACGATTTAAAAGAGCGATTCTTAAGGCCCAAGTATTAGACTCCGTAGCCCCTGAGGTCCAAAACCATTCACGAGCAGTAGCACCAATATTGGATAAAAAATGCTCGAGTCGTTTTTCATAGATTTGATGAAAATGATGCCCACATGCATGCACAGAGCTAATATTGATTCCCTTTTTCACTGAGTGCTCGTGAATCTTTTGCAGTTCAGTCCATACTTCAGGCAAAATTGGCATTGTTGCAGCACTATCACAATAATGATTCATTGTTCCGATCCTAATTCTTTGACAGAATCCTGAGAAAGCCATATAAGAAGTCTAGGCTAGCCTGCGAATCAATAGAATTCTGGAAAAGTTGACGCAATCGACGCAGTGTTTGTTCTGGAGTCGTGCGCTGTCTGAATGATTGCATACGGTCAGAATAAACCAATTGCTCAAGAAATCGATCGAAAGAGCGCTTTGCATCTTCAGCAAACACCTCTGTGGAATGAGACTGCATTTTCAAATCATCTTGATTTTTCTGATTCAAAAACAACATCGCTGTATATGCAACAATTTGCACAGCCTGAGCCAAATTTAAAGAACGATACTGTGTATGAGCCTGGGTAGGAATGCCGCAGACATAGTGGCAATACGATAATTCATCATTATCCAACCCCGAGCGCTCACACCCAAATAAAAATCCTATGCGTGCACGCGCAGCATGAGCGGGCGCATTTAATATTTCAGGCAATTGCGGTAGTTCAAAGAATATTGGGCCTAAATCACGTGTACGAGCAGACAGCCCAATTACCAAATCACAAGACGCACTCCACGAGCGTACATCTGGGTAAATAGTGGTATTTTTAAGGACTGTATCAGCAGCATTTGATGCCAAAGTTATCGCCCTTTCGTCTTGATAATCGCACACCGGCGCAATTAGCGATAAATGATCGAACCCCATGACTGCCAAAGCACGCGCAGCAGAGCCAATATTTTCTGGAAAAGCGGTTCTTGCAAGAGCAAAATTAAAAGATTGCATATTATGCTATATATATTTCGAAAAATTTTGTATGATTATACATCGCTCAGAATTGAATAAATACCCATACTATGTCACCATTTTCACATTCTTTTGCTTCTATCTTACGAAAAACTGGTAAAAAAGCTTTATCATTTTTCCTAAATAACACAGATGTTGCTGCAACACGTGTAGAGTGCATTTACAAATACCGTACATTCTTAACAGGATTGAAAGAAAAAATCTCTGAAGAATTAAGTACCCACACCCAGTACCCTGTTTATTGTGACTATAAAAAGCACGATCTTACAGGAAAATCATGCTGGGTTGTTGACTGTATTCTTGGCGAAAAGAATTTCGTCACAAGTTTACAGCCCTTCAGCCTTATGTTAACCGAGTTTATTGATGGACAAGCAAACTCTGTTGCTATCTTCGATCCGTACACAGACGATCTGATTACAGCAGCCTCCGATCGGGGAAGTTTTCTTGGTCACCACAAACTGAAAATTCGTCCGACAGATTATTGTGACATTGGATTCACAAATTCTGCAAATAGTGCAATGCTGCTATCTCAAACCGGCTGCGCTATTCGCTTATTCGGCTGTCCAGAAATGGAAATTGCTTGGCTATGTCAAGGAAAAGCGGATTTGTGTTTTTACGAAAGCTTTGAATTACATCCAGGACTCAGGCTTCTTATTCAAGAATCTCAAGGAACATTCTTCTCAACGAGAGTCGATCGAAATAATAAATCTTTCTGTGTTATTGGACACAAAGGAACGATTCAATTGCTTTTAAAATCCCCGCTTTTATCAAAAGTTTTTGCCGGAGAGCAATGGGTTCACTCACTCCAATCACTTTTTGAGTAAAACATACCCCGAGATATAACATGAGAATTTCCCAAAAGTATAAATTTGGGTCTCATTTTATATCTCATCGTGTCATGCGCTACAGCACCCTCTTCAAAAAAGATCGTCGATGAATCGGAGAGAGTCCATGCTCAGCAATTTTCTCATAATGTAATTTTGTGCCATATCCTTTATGCAAATCGAAACGATATTCTGGATAAAGCTCATGGTAATAATGCATCATTCTATCACGCACAACCTTTGCAATAATCGATGCAGCACTAATAGCTCGAACCTTAGTATCACCCTTTATAATTGCAACCGAATTGGGAATAGGTGCATCTATTCCATCTACAAGAATCTCTTGAATCGAAAGATGAAATTTCTCTATTAATGCATAAGCATCTCTCATCCCCTTTAATGTGGCCTGTCGAATATTTATTTCATCGACAACATTTGCATCAATCATAACATAAGAAAAAGCAACGAGCTCTTTTCTTGCCATATGAAATAACAATTCTCGTTGCTTCTCAGAATAACTTTTTGAATCTGTTACAGCCCATTGAGAATTTTGGTCACAAACGGCCACCGCGACAGATACAGGACCGGCTAGACATCCACGCCCTGCTTCATCAACACCCGCGATAAGAGTTCGGCACATACTGTTTGGAGACATATACTTTTATTATCATTTAAAATCTGTTTCATACTATCATACAGGGTGAGCGCATATGAAGTGTAATTCACTTGCTCAAAAGATTTCATCACGGAATTAAACATATCTTGATTGCATGGCCCAATAAATTCAGTGCAAATTTCGCGCTGCGCAAGGACATTCGGCAATCCCACATATTTTGTTTGAACAACAAAACTCATCAGAAATTTCTTCCACGAAGCAACATGGTAAAAAATAAACGAAGGGCAGCCATGCGCGGCCACTTCTAGTGTTGCTGTACCACTGCACACAAATGCAAAATCTGATTCTGCTATCGCTGCACTCCAATCATAACAGAAAATCGAACTGTATTGAGATGGATACAAATCAGCACTCAGATTCGGTGCTACAGAAATAATAAAATGTTCGATAAGACCAGCACGCTTGAGCGTTTCTGCCAATCTTATAAAAAAAGGTAAATGATTGCGCACTTCAAAGGCCCGTGAGCCTGGAGCGAGCAAAAGAGTTTTAATCAGTTTTTTAGACCGCAAAACTGGCGTTATGCTTCGCAATAACGGATGTCCAATATACACTTTTTTTAAAGACAGTGTCTTGAGATAAAGATTTTCTTCAAATTTAAAAAGATGGTGGAGCTCATGAGTATTGCGCTCTATTGTATAGACCCTTTGCGGACGCCACACCCACACAGCAGAGGGACTAACAACATGAACAACATAACTTCCCGAATCTTTAGCAATCTTCTCGAGATGCAATAAAAAATCTGGATTATCAAACCCAATAACCAGATCGAAATGTTTTTCACGTATGATTTTTGATAAGAAAAAAAATCGCCCTAATAATGCACGTGCATTCCATAAAGGCTGAATAATGCCCATCACACTACAGACAGCACGATCGGATAAAAAATGACATCGTGGATTTTTTTCATACCCTTGCAAAGACCAACGAGCAAGGGAGGTTTGACACCAAAAATCAGCTGTAGGATGCAACTCCAACAAACAATCAAGATATTCATGCAATAAATTCTCGCCAGAGGCTTCACCGCATAATAGCAAAACCTTCATCGCATGATTCCGCGCTGAGAGGATAGAATAAATTCCATCAATGGCCTCACAAACTCTTCTTCTGATGATAAGCAATCAAGCAATTCTTGTGCAGTTTGATGCAATTGCAAAGAATCTTTAAACAGAGCGCGATAATATTTTTTTAAAATAAATCGCTGCTCTTGTGTAAAGCCATTTCTCTCTAAGCCAACAAGATTTAATCCTGCAAGCCTCGTAGGCTCAGAACCAACCATCATAAATGGAGGAACATCTTTCACAACGAGCGCTCCGCCTCCAATAAACGCATACGATCCGATTTTTACGAACTGATGCACACCACTCAAACCGCTGACAATAACATAATCTGCAACGTCCACATGCCCCGCTAATGCTGCATTATTTGCAAAACGATTATGATTACCAATTTTACAATCATGACCAACATGCGTGTAGGCCATAAAACGATTATGAGAACCAATCACAGTTGCAGAGGCATCATTCCCACGCGAAATTGTCGCATACTCTCTAAAAATATTATCATCACCGATTTGTAAAACGGCGTCTTTTTCGCCCATATATTTTCGGTCTTGAGAGTCACAGCCAATAAAGGCATATGATGCAATAGAATTGCGTTGACCAAAAACCACAGGACCTTGTATTTTCGCATGTGCATGAACGTGACAACCACGCCCAAGAAAGATTGGCCCCTCTAAAATACAATATGGTCCGATAATCACTCCCTCTTCATACTGCACGTCTTGAGAGCAAATCGCCGTTGGGTGAATTTGCGGAGCATGAAGCGCCGCTTGTTGAGTCATATCCATATTCATCATACCTTTTCTTTTGCACTAATCATATGCGCTTCACAGACAAGAGTATCGGCAACAAAAATTCTGCCTGCAACTTTATCAAAGCGCTCTTTTCGTGTTTCGAAGTGAACGTAGAGCTGTAGCCGATCGCCAGGAACTACCGGTTTTCGAAATTTGGCCTTCTCAACGGCGGCTAAATAGTAGACATAATCTTGATAACTTTTCCGATCGGAAAGGTATGCTAAAACACCCGCTGCCTGAGCGAGAGCCTCAATCATCATCACCCCAGGCATAATCGGATGCGTAGGAAAATGGCCTTGAAAAAAAGGCTCATTTATGGAGACATTTTTAATGGCAATAATAGACTCATTTTCGATCCATGATTGCACGCGATCGATCAATAAAAAAGGATATCGATGAGGCAATATCTCCATAATCTCTTTGATAGAAAGGCTATTCATAGTTCAGTCTCAGAATGATTCATCCGCTCAGCCAGATATTTCTGAGTCATGCGATGAAACGCCGCAACAGTTTTCTTCCAACTCGCATGTGTATCAACAGGCAGGCCAGAAGAATACATTCCTGGTGTTTTTAAAGATTTTGTGACCATTGTCATACCCGTAATCACAACACCATCTGCAATCGTTATATGACCTGTAATCATCGCGCTCCCACCAATCATACAGTTGCGACCAACCTTAGCTGAACCCGCAATACCGACGCAACCTGCAATTGCTGTTCCCGAACCAATCGATACATGGTGAGCAATTTGAACATGATTATCAATAATGACGTCATCTCCAATCGTCGTTGGATGCAAAATACCTGCTGCAACAGCTGTGAAAGAACCGATAACCGAACGTTGGCCAATTTTCACCCCACTGCAATGTGGAAGATTTTTCCATGATGGACCGACTCTTTCGAATCCAAACCCAGGGCTTCCAATACTGACGTGCGCATATAAACGAGCATTGGCGCCCATATGTGTTTTGGGATAGAGAGTGCAATGCGCATCAATAATAGCGCCCTGCTCAATCACACAGTTTTCATGAATGACGACATATGGCCCAATCATCGCCCCATCACCAATCACCGCAGAAGGATGGATAATTGCTGTTGGATGAATGCTAGGCTCTACTGCATGAACAAAAAAATCCATAATTTTTGCAAAAGCAAGTCTAGGCCGTGCAAGCGGGAGAACGACACAAGTACCAACTCCTTCCGGAATAATAGCCTGCTCAGGGACAATCACAAGAGCAAGCTCTGTCCATTTTGGATTTTCTTGTAATTTGAGCCAATCTTTTTCTTGAAAACATACAACACACTCTCCAGCCTCAAAATATTGTAAATCTGAAATGCCATGGATAAGGATGTTTTGAACATAAGCTGGAGCTAACGGATAAAGCTCTTTAAACATTGTTGGAGAATCTAATTTCATAAGCATAGTTATGTATAAAACCTTACCTACTATGTTACGGACTTAGTCAAAAATCTGAATAGTAATTTGAATACAGAATATACGCCAAACTCCTTAATAACATAATACATTGACAGATATAGACAAACAAATAAATATTAGATAACATATTGATATATCTGATTAAAAGTAAAGTATATATGCAATATCACCCATTCAATCAATCCGAACTTATTACCTCATATAATCAAGAAAGCTATAAACTCTCTAAAGATACAGAAATACTACTCTCTCCGTTTGGAGTGTGTTTGGGCTTAAGCGCTTATATGCATTATTCCTATTTTAGTCAAACACACACTGACACATCCAGTAATACAATAAATCCTCCATCGCTTTTTACAACATTTGAACAATTCAAAAATGATACATCAATTTTTGATAATCCCGATCGGTGTACAACGCTTATTTCTCAGATTCAAAATCATGAATTCTCTACAGTACAAAATCCATATATACACTCAAGTGAATATCAAACTCAAAGACTCTATAATCTTATTAATACATGCCTTTACAGTTATGCAACATGGTCATGTCATCTTTTGGAATTTGCGTCTGAAACGATCAATATGCTCCATGATATGAGCATTCCGAACTTTGATGCAAAAAACTTTAAGATGTTAAATTTACAAGAACCAAATTCTCGTTTACAAACAATGCAGCACTGTTCAATAGTTCAAACACATCAAATAAACTACTTATTAACGCAATCATCATGGAATACGTTCTTTGACCTGCAGAGCCCCAACTGTCCATTTGTTGCTGGAGGCTCATATATCATAAATTCACAACCTTTTGATAGTATAGAAACAAAAGACCAAAATATTGCTATGCTACATGTGATGGCTGTGATTATCGATCGTTCTGGCTCTATTCTTTTTTTCGATCCATCATCCATGTTGGTTTGTGATTTGAAAAACGCGCTATTAACAGAAACTCAGAGCAAAAAGATTCAAGGAGCTTTAGGACTCCGAATCATGACAAACAATGAACCCGATCATTCTTCAGACAGCGTTAGAGATATGACCATGTTACAAATTACATCTATATCTGATGCACGCACCCATTTTGCCCGCCTAGAAGAGTCGATCTTTATCATCAATCGAATGAATGAGTGCGTATATAACCTTAAAGATATTGATCCATTAAATTTATCTTCCGCGCTTTTGCAAAAAGCAATTGGCTTTAGCTTATTAAATGATGATCCTATCGTCTTTGAAAAATTCGCTTATACGTTTTTATCAAAACAAAACAATCTTACAATAGAGCAAGCACGTGAGCAATTTGAACAAGCCATCCTAACAATGCCCTGGTGTTTTGAGATGCATTTGTTACCGCCCAACATTCTCTCTTCGGTTTTTGAAAAAATATGGAATAAAGAACACTCTCTTGCTGCATTTCTTCATTATCCAAAGATTATCAAAAACTCAGGAGCACCAGATTTCATTTATTTCAAAACATTAAAGAATTTTTGCAAAGATAAAAAAATCCCTTTTGTATTTGAATTATCTTCAAAAGAATTTACTCAAATATCCGTTACAGAGTGGCAACTTATTTTTGAACAGTTGTCGCATATCGCTGAATCGGATATGGTTTTAAAGCGCTTAAAATCTCAATTTCGAAAGAATCACGCTATTGGTATCTGGCCATTTATAACATTGAAAACAGTTTCTGAGCGCGATGAGTATTTTAAAAAGCTCTCTGATGCGGAATTGATT
>VGTX01000018.1 GCA_016874315.1 Gammaproteobacteria bacterium
TAATCATTTAAAGCTTGATTGAGTGCTTTTTTGGGAGAAATTTGAGATAAAACATATCCTTTTAGCAAAGCAATTTCTTTTTTAATATTGTGGTCGCAATCCCCCTCCGAAATTGCTAACCATTGCAACGCTTCTTGATGGAGCCCGGATTGTGCCGATAAATATCCATTCATTAAGCGATATATTGGATCGTTTTTTTCACCTTGATACTCAGAAATCAAAGATCGAGCTCGCCCCCAATCACAAGATGCAATACATTTTTCAACCTCCCACAAGATCGAATGTGTTGTTGTTAAAGAGTGCTTACCTCCAATTAACTTCCCGTGTCCTTGCCTTAAGAAGCTCCTCGCCATTATGAAATGATTTTCGTGACTTCCCGAAGATTTCAAAATTCTCTTAAGATTCGCTAAACACTCTGCCGGAATATGCTCAGAATGAGTATATAAAGGTAATACCGCTAAAGCCCAGTGCTGCTGAACTTCAAGAGATAGCTCAGGCGCTACCGATACGCCAAATATAATCCGTTGCTGGGAATATGAAAAAACATGCTGACAAGTTCGAATCCAATCACTATTGAGCTCTTCGAATCCACACATGGCCAACTCAAAAGCATCATCATACAGTTGATATGCAACCAACGTTTCAACCATAAAGGCTCTAATGCTTGGGTCGGAAAGCCAATACTCCGTATAAATTTTATCGAGAAACATCGGTTTTTTATGTGCAGGAATCTTATCAAAAAATGCTCCCCACTGAGCCGTAGACGGCTTATATGCACAATCATTTTGGATATTGCCTGATAATGCAGCCATGACATACCGCTGTTGATCATAAAAAACCACCTCATCTTGTGTATGTGCATGCAAATATCTATAGTTGACCAATTGATGGAGCTCATCAAATTTATTGGTATTAAGCGCACTCGTACAATATTGCCAATACGTTTTTTCATCATGCACAGACATCAAAGCAATCTTTAGATGCTCTTGTGCAAGTTGGTAGTTTTGCTCCAGATATGCTAGTTTTCCTAGCATGGCGGACTGAAAGGTTGGGTTTGCAGCAACAATCATGGTTATCATAAAATATGCGGCAATTCGAAGAGTTCTTTGCAAGATCATGAGTCAATTCCTCCACCTTCAGTAACGGCAAGAAATTGAAAATATTTAACAAATGGACTGGTAACTGAAGATGAATTTTTTGGTTTTAGGCATTAATCATCACGACACATCCAAAGAGATCAGACAAAAATATGCTTTTGATGCAGAAACAATTGACCAAGTGCTCAGTGCACTAAAATCTAAAATAGAATGCCACGCAAGTATTGTTATTCTTTCTACGTGTAATCGGCTGGAATTATATTCTCATGGTATAACGGAAGAATGCGCACTGACCTGTTGGGATATTTTAACGACGTGGACTGGAGCGAAACACATCACCCCCGCAGTTCAGAAAAAAAATGTCGCTTGTTTTGAACATCTTTTAAATGTAGCCCTAGGATTAAAGTCGCAAATATTAAAGGAATATCACATCACAGGCCAAATAAAAGCAGCCTACAAACAAAGCGACCGTATTGGTTGCTTAAAACACCCACTGCGTCGACTCTTTGAGCATATTGCACATTTCTCAAAAGATATTCGTTCTTCTTGGACAGATAAACCGTCTTTAGGTCGATTAGTGATTCAACACCTAAAAGATTTTTTAAATATCCATACTCAAAAAATCTTGATTATCGGTGCTGGCGCCTTGGCCAAAGATTTAATCACTTATTGCCCCGCACGCTGGCATCATAATATATCGATTGCCAATCGCACCCTTGAACGTGCAAAAACATTAATATCGAATAAACCTATTTGTTATATGAGCTTAGATGCACTGGAAACATGCATCACGAAATTTGACGTCATCATTTTTGCAATACCATCCGAAATACCATGGATATCTAGTATCATTGCAGATTCTAAGCGCTTTACTTTAATTGATTTGAGTATGCCATCATCCATCAATACCTCCGTTCAAACGGCCGAAAATATCAAATACTACGATCTTGATGATTTTGTATATACATCTTCGCACGATTCACATTACTTAGAACATAACTATCGAAATTTAAAAAATACTTTACAAGATCTCGTAGAGTTAATGAATTTTGAGCAAAAAAGGTTCATGTTAAAAGAATATCGTTTAAAAATGGAGGCAATTTATAATACAGTTGTTGAAAGAACACTTTCTCGCTCATTACAAAAAGACCCCTCTTTAGAATCAGTCAAACAAACAGTCTATCAATTAAAACAAAAACTTCTCCACGCATCATCTGTAGCTTTGAGACAAAATCTGCTAATATCAGGGGATTATTCATTGCACATTAGCCCCTATGCTCAGCCCAGCGTTACATCTGAAAGTTTTGAAAGCCTGCCAACGAGTTGAGGAGCTGACACACTTTTTAGCCGATCCGTCCACCTCCAATGACTCTAACCTTCTGAAAGCCTACTCTCAAGAATTTTCTAGTCTCAATCCTATTGCCGAAAAATGGAATGAGCTGCAAGGCATTGCGGATGAAAAAGAAGAGCTTCTTGTGCTTAAAAATGACCCTCAATTTGCTGAGCTTGCAGAATTAGAATATGAAACGCTCTCTCAAAAAGAGTCTGCGCTCCTTGAAGAACTCAAGCTCTCTTTAGTGCCGTCCGATCCACTAGATGGTCAAGAGTGCTATCTTGAGGTGCGTGCCGGAACTGGAGGTCAAGAGGCTTGCCTCTTTGCTGGTGATTTACTACGGATGTATTTGCGCTACTGTGATAAGCTTGGATGGAAAACAGAAATTTTATCCGCACATGAGTCCGATTTGGGTGGATATAAAGAAGCCATTGTGAAAGTCTTACACAAAGGTGCATATGGGCAATTAAAATTTGAATCAGGTGGGCATCGAGTACAACGCATTCCTGTGACAGAAAGCTCTGGCCGAATCCATACATCAGCATGTACTGTCGCAATTCTACCCGAATATGATGAAATTGAAGAATATACAATCAACCCGAATGATTTAAAAATAGATACCTATCGCGCATCTGGTGCTGGTGGACAGCACGTTAATAAAACAGACTCAGCTATTCGAATCACACATATTCCATCGGGATTAGTTGTCGAATGCCAAGAAGACCGCTCGCAACATAAAAACAGAAGTAAAGCAATGAGCCTTTTAAAAGCGCGGCTTTTAGAACAAGAACGCGAACAACAACGCTCAGAGCGCTCTTCTCTTCGTCATAGCCTTGTTGGAAGTGGCGATCGTTCAGAACGAATCAGAACATATAACTACCCTCAAGGTCGATTAACTGAGCATCGCATCCATCTGACGTTATATCAACTCAATGAAATCATGGAAGGCGATCTCGATCCAGTTATTCTTCCTCTTAAAACAGAATATCATGCCGCCCTTATTGCTGAAATCGAGCAAGATTATGGACTTTGATCGTTTAAAAATATATCAAAAAGAATATCCAAACTTACCTTGGTCTACAATTCAAAGAGTTTTAAAAACTCGCGACCAAGCATGCTGGGAGGGCGATTTATCTGCATTATCTAAAGGAACTCCATGGGAGTATCTTGTAAAATCTGCAACCTTTGGACCAATTGAGCTTTTTATCGAGCCTCCTCTACTTGTACCGCGAGATGACACTTGGGATTGGGTAGAAAAAGCCTTCCCAAAGCTTCAATTTCAACGTGCTTGTGATTTAGGTACTGGCCCTGGAACCCTCTCTCTTGCACTTGCCTATTTTCATGGACCTCATATAAATATCACTGCTATTGATAACGATCTGAAAGCACTTGAAGTCAGTCGCATCAATTTTCAAAGACATAACTTATCAAACGCCACAATTCTACACTCAGATTGGGGCGCTACATTGATTCAGAAAAAAGAGAAATTCGATCTAATCATCAGTAATCCACCATACTGTGATGAAGCAACAGCATTATTTATAGAAAATTCTCCTGAAAATATTCACGCTCGCGTTGCAAATTTTGCAGGGTATGCCCCATATGTTCACATTTTTTCGAGTCTTAATAATATTCTCGAACATTCGGGCGTGATATTATTAGAACATGGCTCAGATCAGGGCTACAATATCACGCGACTTGCCAATTTTTTTGGACTCAATAGAACACAATTATTTAAAGATTCACAAGGCGCGTGGCGTGCATCAATGTTTAAGTGGAATATACTATGATATTTTTTACGGAAAAATTATCACAACACGGCGGAAAAATCCCTCTCACTGTGAGTCAACAGCAGCATGTCAAAGCAAATCGACTTGCTTTGGATGCTCAAGTTATTTTTTCCGATCAAATCTCATATGCTGAAGGAACCCTTGTTGTAGAAAAGAAAAATACTTTTTTCCAGTACACCTCCACTCAAATGATTCTCAAGAAACATGCACTGCCTTATGTTCATTTATATTTTGGAATCTTTAAACCCGATCGAATGAGCTGGATGATTGAAAAAACAACTGAATTAGGGGTGAGTGAATTTACACCACTCTATACCGACCGCACACAAAATCATTACTGGAATAATAACTCAATCAGTAGATTAGAAAGTGTTATTGAATCAGCCTGTATTCAAAGCAAACAACTCATTAAACCCAAACTTAACAGCCCTAGTGTGTTAAAAAATCTCAATTTTCAACCATCCGACCCAAATCAAATATGGTATCTTGCCGATATTATAACAAACCCAGAGAATACGGATACAATTCAAATGTTACCGACTCCAGCCGAAAAAATTTGTATTTTCATTGGTCCTGAAGGTGGCTGGAGTCCTGCAGAGCAAGGATTTTTTCCAAATCATATCCAGCGGATTGCTCTTCAAGGCCCCATTCTCCGATCGGAAACTGCAGCAATAGCAATTTGCTCAATATTTAGTTACAATAATTGCTTAATTATTAAATAAATAGGCCTATATCTATATAAAAACAATCCTATGGATAAATCAGATAAAACCACGCCTTTTACATCTCCTGTGAAAACCCCTAACGCTCCATATAGCGCCCTTTCTGGCAAAAATGGTAATCCAGCAAGACCTGCATGGGGTCGTATTAAAAAGAATGCATCAACTCGCTCATTGCATGCAGTTGTAACAGAGCAAACACCTAATCGAAACGACGATCTGTCATCCTCAAAAAAACTCAAAGCTCTATCATACCCTCACAAAGGAGAGCTTCATCCTATTGGAGAAATTTCTGATGCCACCTGGAGCCCTGAACATGGACTTTCTCAACTCTGGTCATCATCAAATACCAATACACCCCTTCTCGTTAATAAAGCCATCCCTATAGAATTAGCCGATTCCGATAAGGTACGGCCAGGTATCTTTTTAACTGCATATACAATCCAGGCACCTATCATTCAGAATTCAATGAATTTTGATGTGATCGAGAACACATCTCATAAACGCAATAAAAGAAAAATCGGTGAAGTAATTGACGCAAACGAAATAACAGAAAAAGTTGCCAAAGTCATTACGCAAGAGCTTAGCTGCAAATACAACGTTCCTTTTGATATAACAACCGCTCGATTAGAAAGTGACTTATCTTTGCAATGGCCCTCTCATGTTGATCGACGGTGTTTAAAAAAACCTATTTTACTGACACAAAATACATCCTTTAAAAAAGGTACTAGAAAAAAACTCAAAGGTGTCATGGGCGGTGAATCTGCATATACAACTGTTGTGAAATTTTGCAAAAAATACCCTCAGTATGCAGACCATGTGAAGCAAGGGAACCCCTATCATTCTCATTTTGAATGGAATCATATTATCGGACACGGCCAAACACCTCAGACACTAACAGATATTCCAGTAAATCTTGGAGCGGCACATGCACGATTAAACTCCTATACTCTTTTTTATGAACAAGTTGCAATATATATTCGTGACAATTGGCCCAATACTGTCATTACAATGGATGCAGATTATTTATTTTTTCCAAACACAAATGTTGTTTTAAAAATGAGTTATCAATGGAAATTTGAAAATCCAATCAATAATCGAGCAGTTATATTGAGTTTTGATAAATATGCCTTTGAATGGTCCAAAATTACACCTTTTTTCACACAAGATTCTGCCCAAATCTGTCACTTTATAACAAAATATTTAAATGATTCATCAAACAACGCCTGTGTAACAGTTAATATTGAGCGGCCTATCCATTCAACTTCCACAAGTAATTCGCTAGTAATCGAAGAATATCCTGAAACTTCTATAAAGCCAACGCAGCAGATATTTTTTTCACCTCAAAAATCGCTGAGCGCTCATGCCTGCAGCAAAGAATCATTAAGAACTCCAAAAAAGCGATAGTTCATTTTGGGGCATACTTTAACTACTGCGTGTCTCTGTGGATATTACACTATCTAATTTTAGTTTATCAGCTATACAGCTCTTATAAAGACGTATGGCTGAGGAGGCCAAACATATTGCATTAAAATAAAATATTAATTTTCTTATAATTGCTAACATAAATCCGTTACTAAAAAAGACCTAACATAAGCCTACAATCATTGATTGCGCGCAAGATCATGTATTTTTCGATAATTCTTTATAGATCTTTTTGATTAATCTAAATAACATGTTAAAATCATTGTATTATTTCAAGAATATATTAGTTTTGTTCTCTATTGCCCCCCTCTGGTCTTCTCAAGACCATATTGTAGTCTTCTCTAAAAGTCTGAATTACTTTTTAAATGGATATTCAGCTCGAACGTATTTTGAAACATATCAGCAAAATGCTGATTTATTCTATGAATATTTAGTGATTGGCTTGTATTGTGTATATACCCGGAAATCAGCTCCTTTTGAGTTTCCTTTATCGCGCAATCTAGTAGACGCGACAATACGTGCTAATTGGATTCAGTTATATTCCCAAACAATCAAAGACCTACCAATACACCGAAATACTCCCGCCTCTATTGACTTGATTTTTCAATCTTATGCATTTTCATTTTCGCTGTTAATTGCAGCTTATCAAAATCATGATCCATATCTTATGATTTGGTCTCTTTCACGCCTTTTAAAATCTGATAGAAAAAACACCTCTATTTTATTAAATCCAGAGATTAAAAATTGTGAAGATATAAAACAAATATTTCTCAATGAATACTCTGAGTACGGATATCTTTTTGATAAGGCTATACAATCTTGTAAAATGCAAGTCACCCAATCCCAAATAATAGAAAAAGTTAACACCCTCTATCGCAGAAAGTATTCGCAGCCGCATAATTACTTAAACGGTCCAGGTGTGTGTGGTTCATTATCAACATCATTTTTGTATCATGCGCTCCATTTTTCAACAGAATATTTTTATCGAATTTTAGGGCATATGACTGATTCAAAAAAAATTGAAGAATTTTTTGACTTAAACGACAAAGGCAAAATATGTCCTCTCCACCCAATGATTCGAGCACATAACGAATACCCAACGAGTTCTCATCAATTCAGCACATATATGTTTTCAAAAGAATGTAATACTTTCACGTTACGCAAAATGCATATGGCAAATATCACTCTGGGTAATATTTTAGAAAAATATCAACTAGAACCTTTTGCAATCGGAATTATACCGCATCAATTATTGCAATATTACTGCACATATAATTACTATTTTGAAAACTTATCCGATCCAGCAAACTGGATTGTAGCTGGTGGCCAATATATTGTATTTAATTGTAATCATATGATTAGTATTACGACAACTAAGTATGGTAAATGTATCGTCTACGAGCCAAACATGTTCATTCAAAGCGGAAAAACCACATTTATGGATGTTTTTTTACGATTAGATATGAATGATAACGTATATTGCATTGCCGTCCAATCCACCTTCTTAAAACAAGATCTTCTTATTAAACAAAACATTATTGATCGATTAAAGAATCTTGAATTTTGGAGGATAGAATATCCTCTATCTTCTAATATCCTCACCGCAATCTCAGTAGCCATTCATTTCAATATCATGACATCACTAATCCCACTCATACAAAATGTCGCTGCAAGTATTAAAATGACTCGAAATGAAAATTGCTCAATAGAAAAATTACTATCCATTCCGATACAGCTCAATCAACGCATCACTGCAAATAAAATATTTGAAGCATTATATCCCGCTAAAGAAAGTCCATTTCATGAAGCGTGCTTGAAGAAGCAACATATTATCCTTGAAATATTATTAAAATCAAACGATAAAATTTTACTCTTGTTTCGTAATGCTCAAAATAGAACCCCTCTAGAAATATCAATGGATTTAAACGATTATTCAGCAATTGCAATGATTTTAACTTACTATCCTGAGATCATCAGTCACAGCACAACCTATCGCGATATGCATAAAACACCCTTACTGCATTTCTTAATTAACGCAAATGATCTGCATTTGATCACTTCTTATATGAGAAATCTTTCACGTAACCTACAGTCAATTGTACTCAAACTCCGTGATGCAGCAGGTAATACAGCATTACATATTGCATGCCACAATGGACAGCTCGAATGCGTAGAGCTCCTGCTGTCATACAATCCGATTATAGAAAAAACTAATAATCACTCGAAAAGACCAATCGATCTTGCGGTAGAATCCAATCATCGCTCAATTGTCACATTGCTCAAAAATCACGCACCTAGGCAACAACCCAAATCGATGCATAAAAATATTCATCCCATGATTTTTTCTAATCCTAGAAATAGTTCAAACAAATATCCATCGGCGCCAGATTGTAAGAAAATATCATTTTAACGTATCGTTATATAGCGCATTAAAAATACATATTCATTACAATATGTTATGTTGCGATGAGTGGACTATTCCGCTTTATGCTTAAAGTTTACTATACAAGTATAGAGATATTTTTGACACACTAACGACTTTATACCTTGACTTTTAGTGTGATTTCATGAAAAATGGGCGTATTGGCTAGATAGCTCAGTCGGTAGAGCAGAGGACTGAAAATCCTTGTGTCGCTGGTTCGATTCCAGTTCTGGCCAATATTCCTTCATAATTTTTCAAATCTATCTTCTCAATTTCTTCAAAATTTCTTAAAATTCTTACAAAAAAAATACTATCTCTCAGATATCTCAACACAATTTTCCGATGCATCTTTATTGCAAGGTAATAGGATATCCGTGCTATGTATAAACATATTGGCTCGCTGACGCAACTCAACCAAGCTATCAAACACAGTGAAAATTCTCATAAATACTTCATTTCAGAATCAGATATGCAGTTAATTCGTCAAACAAAGATTGCTGATAAGATTAAATTTTTAGATGGATTAATGAAAAATGAAAATCTTTTTTTTATTGTTTTCTCAGAAATTGCAATAAGTATGATTAATAAAATTAAATTAGATCCAATTGGATATATTTTCATTGATTCTATTACGAATTATTGCTTATTCCTTGCTAGCCTCGATCGCTCTAAAATTCGAAAAAAAACCGATCATCAAATCTTCCAACCTAGTATTCATCCGGATGAAATTATTACTGAATTATGTAATGCACTTTACTCCAGCATGTTTATTTCAAATATCCCACGCTCTTCGATTGGGCTATTGCTACAATATGCCACTCTTCATCATCAAAAAAGTAAGACACTTGTTTTACTTGATATATTAAATAAACAAATAGACAAACATGATGTCGTTGAACCTATACTCATCACAATCGATAATCTTCTAAAAAATAAACAATTAGACTCATTAAAGGAATTTATTGATCTACTATATCCACATAATTGTCATCTTTTTGTAACATCTCTATCTCCTCAACTTGATAACACTTATGGTCTATTAAGTCTATTACTATCTCATAAATATACTTACCCAATATTTGAACATATTCTTTTAAAATTTGAGACCGATCGAGCAGAACTATTTAACATATTATCCAAATATAAAGAATTAAAAGAAACCGATGATCCATTTATAAAAAAATGGATCATATGTGCCTGGGATTGTTTTGACCGAGGCGATATCGACTCTTTAGCTCGGCATCTTGCTAATATACCGCTTGCTATGCCTGAACATCTAAATCAATCATCTGATTTTGAACAAATCCGCGCAATCATTCGCGAGGTTATTACTCAATATAACACCTCATATTCTCAAACTGAAATTAACATGCTGAATATCATAATAACCATGCAACATAATCAATTAAATGAAAAAATAATGCTTAGTCTCTTTAAACATTCGGAGACATACGCACATCAACTGCTATCAGAATTAATCTATTATCAACTCGATCGCTCTGTAATACGTCTTATTGATTATTTTATTAATGGGCTTGGACTTGCAGCTACGCATGAACTATTCATGTCATATGGTTCAAAACTATTATTGCAATGCACTCAGCGCATAGGTAACGAAACTGCCTCAGGCAAAATTATAAACTATCTTTTTGATATCATAGATAAATTACATAGGGCTGGATACGATGTTCATTCATATGCTGTGAATCCAAGTGAATTGCACATTAAACCTCACTATAAACTTTCACAATCTGAAATCGATGAAGCCTTTAAGCCTATTACTCCAGTTACCAAAAACACGTCATTACAATTTCATCAAATGAGCAGATCTTC
Organism: Gammaproteobacteria bacterium; assembly: GCA_016874315.1. Lineage (GTDB taxonomy): Bacteria > Pseudomonadota > Gammaproteobacteria > Berkiellales > Berkiellaceae > LLD-282. The sequence goes on from VGTX01000018.1 coordinate 10,620, forward strand.
TTCACCTTCAGATCAATCATCTCGTCAGAAGAAAACATAAAATTAGATGAACTCAAGATGAGAAGAGATTTTGATGACTCGTAGAAATGAAAGATTTTTGCTAGTATATCATCAGGCTCTTCTTACAGGATTCGTGTGCCACTATGGTGTTACTAACATCGTTTATTTCAACATGTTCATATCTTATATTAATCCCATTCTTTCTCAGAATTGTGATGCGATATCACA
>VGTX01000019.1 GCA_016874315.1 Gammaproteobacteria bacterium
ATAATAAAAATACGAATACCACCTGGCTCGTCTTTTATCTTTTTGATAATCCTGATAAACCTGCGTTAGCAGTGTTGTGGCTAATGTTTGATCGTGTGTTTGTTGATTACTTTCCATAAATCCCATCCTTTAAAAAACGCCTGATCCCAAAACTGTGGAGGCTCTTGCTGATATACGTATGTTTGTCCTTTTACGCTAAACGACAGTTGAGCTGCATGTAAATAAAAATGCGGATCTTGCGCACCCTTGTATAAGGTATCACCTAATATTGGGTTATCCATATACGCAGCATGTGCACGAATTTGATGCATACGACCCGTCTCTGGAATAACCAAGCACAATGTGTGTCCTAAATGGCGACTTAATGGAATAAACGAAGTTTTCGCCATAGAGCCATTTGCATGATCGGGCACAGAGATACGAATATTATTCTGTCTTTTTGCTGACAACGGAGCTTCAATATTTTCTTTTCTGCGGCAATGTTGACTGAGAATTGTCAGATATATCTTATCAACCGCCCGATCGGCAAACTGTGCATTTAACTCACGCAATACTGAGCGTTTCTTTGCGACAACAATAAGACCTGAGGTTTCACGATCGAGTCGATGGACCAATTCAAAAGATTGTTGAGGCCGTGCTGCACGAATTAACTCGATTAGACCGAAACTATGACCTGAACCACCATGAGTCGCCAAACCGGAAGGCTTGTTAAAAATAATGAAATCATTATTTTCATCAACAATATAATCTAAAATCCAACCAGACTTTTCGACACTAATTGTTGGTTTTGTATCAGTTTCAAAATACTGATCGGGAACAACAACAGCATCTTCCGCGATTAATCGATAGCTTGGATCGGCTTTACGGGTATTCACACGAATTTTTCCTCGACGGAGGAGGTTATATATAAGCGATTTTGGAACGCGTAATTTTGCAATAAGAAAATTATCCAGTCTCTGATCGGCCCTTTCTTCAGGCACGATAAGGGTTCGATAAGAAATTTTCTTAGGTATGTTTGAGGTAAGATCTGACATTATAGCTGATGACTCACGTAAGTTAATATTATGACAATGAAAATCTAAAAATTTAGAATATTTCGAGATTGTTGGTGTTGATTCTATATTTTTGTTAGAATAGTTGCAAGGGAACCTGAATTTCCTGTTTGAAAAGAAAACAAACCATAGGAAGTATTATGGCGAGAATCCTGCCAAATTGCGTTTTTCTCCGATTGAGTTTAAAAATTGCAAAACCCTCTGAGCAGTATTATGGAGCTATAATTCAACCTGAAAAAAAAGTATTACTAGTCTGATATTCTGTAGCGTCAACTTTTGGTCCTTACGCATAAAACCAGTAAATTATCAATAAAAACATGCGATTAGATTGAATATCAAGCATGCTGAGATAACGAACGTAAGGATACGCAAATCAAGCCAGGATATCCCATCCTGTAGGGAAACATTAAACATGGCATCAAAAATTCTGATTAATGCAACACACCGCGAAGAAGTGCGTGTTGCTATTATCGAAAACAACAAACTGATTGAATACGATCATGATCGTTTAGACAACATTAATAAAAAAGGCTGTATTTACAAAGGCGTCGTTGCTCGAATTGAGCCGTCGCTGAATGCAGCCTTTATTGATTACGGCGAGGGAAGACATGGATTTTTACCTGCGGGTGAAGTCTCTGAAGCTCTATATCCTAAAAATCTCGATCCTTCTGGCAAATATGCTATTCAAGATTTACTTCAAAAAGGACAAGAACTTATCATTCAAGTCGAAAAAGAAGAGCAAGGTAATAAAGGCGCAGCCCTGACTACAAACATTTCATTAGCTGGTTGTTATATTGTATTAATGCCAGTGACTCCAAATTCTGGCGGAATTTCTCGTCAAATTGAAGGAGAAGACCGCGATTATTTACAACGTGTTCTCAATCAAATTGATATCCCAGATCAAGCTTCAGTCATTATTCGTACAGCAAGCATTGGAAGATCGTTAGAAGATCTCCTTTGGGACTATAACGTCCTAACTTCCCAATGGGAAGCGATCATGCAGTATGCAAACGATCATAGTGCTCCATTAATTCTTTATAAAGATGGTGCATTACTTTCCCGTGTGATTCGTGATTATTTGAAACCTTCAGTCAGTGAAATCTTAATTGACGATTTTGCAGTTTATGAAGAAGTTTTGAAACTTGTTCAGCACATTCGCCCTGATTTCTTATCGTTAGTGAAGTATTTTAAATCACCAAATGGTCTTCCGCTTTTCGCGTACTATCAAATTGAACACGATATTGAGTCAATCTTTAACCCTGAAATTGTATTAGAGAATGGCAGCACCTTGATTTTCGATCACCGTGAAGCTCTAACTTCAATTGATATCAACTCTGCACGATCGACAACATCTGCTGATATTGATACAACAGCCTTTAAAACAAACTTAGCGGCTGCTGCAGAGATTGCTCGTCAGATTAGATTGCGTAATATTGGTGGTCAAATTATTGTTGATTTTATCCATATGGCATCTGCAGAACAATGTCGTCAAGTAGAAGCGGCATTAAGACAAGGATTAAGCTCCGACAAAGCGCGCAATCAAATTGGAAAAATCTCAAAGCTTGGGTTATTGGAAATTTCAAGACAGCGCCTAAAAACAGCTCTTGATAAATCACAATTAATGACATGTCAACATTGCCATGGTCGTGGTACACACCGTCAACCCCAAGCAGTTGCTTTGTCAATTTTACGATTAATTGAACAAGAGGCAATTAATTATCGTCACGGCCTTGTTGTCGTGAAAATCAATCCAACAATTGCTCTATATTTCTTTAATCACTATCGCCAAGCTTTATGCGATCTTGAGAAAAAGGCTGATGTGCATGTTCAAGTACAAACTGATGCACATAAGAGCTCGGGAGATTACGATATTACGTTCCATATCAAAGGTGAAGAGCGTTCTGCAGGAAAAACCATTCGAAACTATATCCCTTCAATCACTCAAGTGACACAAGGGCTGCCTGCACAACAAGAGCAAAATCAAGCACAAAATGTTGCAGCCTTGCCTTATGTAAGCGCTCCAGTACAAAATGCTGCACCGCGAAACTCTCTGATCTCAAAAATGTGGCATTTCTTATTTGGCGCAGAAGCTCCTGCAAAACAACCTGCGAAACCTGTTGCATCCAATGCAGAGCAAAACAACTCTCGTGGTAGCCAATCACATGGAGCAGGACACAAAGGGGCATCAACGCGAAATCGAAATAACAAACCACATGGTCACTCAAGTGAGCGCACTTCTCATACGCATTCCGCTCAACAAAGCCGAGAAAAGCACCATAGACATAAAGATAAAGAGCAAGTTGTACCAAAAGAGCACGCTCCCAAAGAACATGCTCACAAGAATAAACAAGCGCCACAACAGAATGAAAAAAGCCAAGAAAAGCCTGTAGTCGAAAGTCCAAAGCAATCATCAGCACCAGTTACTCCTGCGAAAGAAAAGCAAGTGATGGAAAAAAAGAAGCCAGCTCGCCGGCCTCCAACACCATCTCATGAAAATCACGCAGTAGTGTTGACAGAGATCTCAACTCCTACTGAGGAAATCAAACCAATCGTGATTGAATCAGCAGCATCTGTAGTGATGGAATCGATTCCTATGGCTGAGCCTATCATTCAGCAATCTGAGCAAAATGATGCGATAACGACGACTCAAAACGCAGAAGATGCTGAGGCTAATCCAGTGAAACGTCATCCTAGACGTCGACCAAATCGACGCCATTATCACAATCGTAAGAGAAACGGAAATTCCGGATCGAACACGACTGATTCTGGCTCGGCCGGATCGGAGCATGCACCATCAGGTTCAGCGGAGTAATTTTTATGAATGGCTGGATTGATTCGCATTGCCATCCACAGCTCTTACCTTCGGAGCTGTGGAATGAACAAACCGAGGGGCTCATTAATTTATTGATGGTCTCTGTTGAGTTAAGTGATGCGGAAAAACTCATGTCAATTGCAAAAGAAGATCGCCGCGCTCACTGGAGCGCTGGCGTTCATCCGTGTCACTCCCCTGAGGAAAAAACAGCTGATAAGATGGTAGAGCTTGAGCATATTGTTCAAACATTGAATCCAGATGCTTTAGGTGAAACAGGGTTGGACCTCTTTCATGATACTGGAACACTCACGCAGCAATATGAATTATTTGAACACCACCTTGAACTTGGAAAAAAATACTCTAAACCCGTCATTATTCATACACGCAATGCAGGAAAAGAAACACTTTCTGTATTAAGAAAATATATTGGTGTGAATGGCGTGATTCATTGCTTTACGGAGTCCAAAGAATTTGCAGAATCTGTATTAGATTTAGGGTGGCTTATTTCTTTTTCAGGCATTTTAACTTTCCCAAAGGCTATCGACCTTCAAAAAACAGCGCAATATATTCCTCTCGATCGAATAATGATTGAGACCGATGCTCCATATTTAGCGCCTGTACCTTATCGTGGAAAACCAAACATTCCAGCCTATGTTCGTCATACTGGAGAGTTTCTTGCAATTCTTCGTAATATCTCATGCTCGAGTCTTCAAGAGCAGTTAAAAAAGAATTATGAGATGTTCTTATCCGCTCATTAAACATGTGAATTACAAATCTCGAAAGTATAAGTGAAGCAATCCCATATGCAAATTCATTGAAATTTCGTTCTAGATAGAATTCCACTCTTAACATCTTGTATACTGAATAAATGCTATCACTGCCATTTTATTAACTATTACATGAATTTTCTTTCGTCAAAAAAAGACTTTTTATTAATTTCTATGATGTTGACTCTTTTTGGAATGATTTATGCAGAAGAGCGCGTCATTCTGATTCATGGTATGGGTCGTCATGGAACCTCTATGAAGCATATTTCCAGATCGATTACTGAGCACTTCGAAGACATATCTGTTTGTTCAGTTGATTATGACTCATCATCTTTAAACTTTTTTGAGAGTTTAATTTATTTAGAAAATTATATAGAAAATGATTACATAACACATCCTAACGTCACAAAATATCATATTGTAGGGCATTCGATCGGAGGCATGTTAGGACTTCATATCGCAAAGCATATGACACCACGCCTCTTAGGTTCAATGGTTTGCCTTGGCTCGCCTTTTTTAGGAAGTCCATGGCTCATTCCCAATGGATTTGTGACGGAAACGATCTTTTATCCATGTTATGGCCAACTTGCACAAGATATTGCAAATTGTGAAAGAATTTATCCATCGATTAAACCCTCTGATTTATTACTTATAGCAGGTAACTATTGTCCTGATGGAATTTGCAATCTCAGTTGGCTCCTTTTTAATGTGGAGTCTTGCGATCGGCAATCAGATTGTTTAGTATCAGTGGAGTCTGCCACCGCATATCCTTGTAAAAAATCTGTGATATATCCTGTCACTCACGAGGGCTTATTATCCGATCGGGCTGTACTTGATGAAATTGTTAACTGGATTGCAGAGCATCGCGAAAAAAAGCAGTGAAATTTTCTTTGGATTAATTATTGCTTGGCTAATCGATTTTGGAAACTGGATTTTTTTTCTTGCGCTTATCGGACCAATTTACAGAAAATGTATATTCTTTGGGGCTGGTTTTTTAATTGGCCATTGCATTTATTTTTTTAGCATTTTTATTATTCCCGATATCTTGTTCGATCATCAGGTACACTGCGTCGAATCACGATGCCAGATCGAAGATAATATGATTGAAAAAATCCTCTTGAAACAATGTTACATAACACCAGTAAAGAAAGATTGGACAGAGCGCACATTTTTGATACATGAAACTCCACAAGTCTCTTTAGAGAAAAATTTGATAGGCTGGCACATACCTCGATATCGGTTCTATACAACATTCCCAATTGAGGATACACACAGCCGACCAACTATCAAAAGAACACGCCTTGCGTCATATGATTTTTTTCAGGCCTTTTGCTTTGGAAATATCGAGCAATTCAATCAAATTGGGGAAATCTTTCGATCATTTGGGTTGCAGCATCTTCTTTGTTTTTCAGGCTGGCATGTTCAGAAAATTCGAGAAAAATTTCAAAGATATCCTTATCTCTATCACATCATTATGCTGATATATATTGGCATCTTGATGCTACCATTTCCGTTATCAGTTGCATATTTAAAAAGCACCCTCAATGAAAAGATTCCAGATAGAAGAGCCTGTTGGTCAATCAGCATACTGTGCATTTTATTCATCCAGCCTTTTGCTTGGATGAGTTTATCCTTCTGGCTTACCTGTTACTACATTGTATTAATAGAAGAGTTAAAGATAGATCAATACTCTCTGATGCTCAGCTCACTTGGCTGGATGTTTTGTTTAAATCAAGAATGGGCGCCGATCTGCTGGATTATTGGAAGGATTATAGAGCCTTGGATTATTCTACTTTTTATAGTTGCACCATTTTTGTATATATATCAGTGGTACGATTTGATTGCTACGGATATGATTTGTCATTTGATTACAGAGGGTCTTGCTATGCTGAGAATCTCGACATTTTTCTTACCCACATATTATCCGATAGGCATCATACTTCTCTGCTATCCATTGATCAAAAATGAATTGAAAAATTACCAAGGACTGAGAAGTCATATAAAAATCACGCCCTCACACCCTTAACATACAATCACTATTCTTTGTAATAAAAGCATATCATCAATCATGCGAAGCATATTAGACTGCCATGCTCTTGCTTTGATAAATCATCAATTCAATCTGTAGGATTGATTTTAATTTTTTACTCACAAAACACAACTAAAAAGTCATTTAAAATAACTTACCCTGAACGCATAGAGAATTGAGCATTATTTTGTTAAAATAACCATATTAATATACTATTGAATAATGAAATGTCGACATATTCTTCCAATCATACACGGTTAATCTTTGTTACAGGCGGCGTACTTTCCTCCTTAGGTAAGGGCGTATTTTCTGCGTCTTTAGCGAAGTTACTTCAAGTACAAGGACTCAATGTCTCACTTATGAAGATCGACCCTTATTTGAATTTGGACTCTGGCACAATTAGTCCATTTCAACACGGGGAAGTTTTTGTGACTCGTGATGGCGCTGAAACCGATCTAGATTTAGGCACATACGAAAGATTTTTGGAAAAATCACTATCCAAGAGAAATCACATTACAGCGGGAGCTGTTTTTCAAAGTGTTATTGAAAGAGAGCGCAAAGGCGATTATCTCGGCGCGACTGTTCAAATCATTCCGCATATCACAGACGAAATCAAAAGACGCATTCTCGATCATGACCATAGCCTTGATGTTATGATTGTAGAAGTTGGTGGCACAGTAGGGGATATCGAATCCCAGCCATTTTTAGAAGCTATTCGACAACTTCGTTATGAGTGCCCATCCTCACTATGCATTCACATGACACTTGTACCATACCTTGACAGCTCAGGAGAGCTCAAAACAAAACCAACACAACATTCCGTCAAAGAATTGCGCTCGATTGGTCTCAATCCTGATTTAATTGTTTGTCGTTCTATGCGATTGATGAGTAATGATGAGCGTCAGAAAATTGCTCTTTTCTCTAACTTACCTCATGAGTGCATTTTTGAAAGTCCAAGCGTTTCTTCAATATATGAACTCCCAATCTTTTTGGAAAAGCAGGGAATTCTCGATGTTCTTTCGAAGAAATTCGGATTTGCAATCCCAACACCGGCGATTTACGCATCGGAACTACAAACATTCCTTGAGCGCATGAAAAACCCTCATCATGAAATAAAAATTGGTGTTGTAGGAAAGTACACAACACTAACAGATGCATACAAATCTATTACTGAATCGCTACTTCACGCAGCAACTCGTCTTCATGCAAAAGCTCAAGTGACATTTATTGACTCTGAAGAGCTTGAGCAGCATCCTGAAAATATTGGACAGATTTTATCGCAATATGATGGAATTTTAGTAGCAGGTGGATTTGGAAGTCGAGGTGTTGAAGGTAAAATTGCAACGGCACAATGGTGTCGTCTAAACCATATGCCTTATTTTGGAATTTGTCTTGGAATGCAAATTGCTGTCATTGAGTATTGCCGCCATGTTCTACATTATGCTGATGCAACATCTGCAGAATTTAATCCAAGCAGTCCACATAAAATCTTTATGTTGATGACTGAATGGATTGATATGAATCAACAGCAGCATCAACGTAATGAAAATACCTGGAAAGGTGGTACTATGCGCCTTGGCCATTATCCTTGCACTCTTACTCCTGGATCTAAAGCCCATGCAGCTTATCAAGCGGAACATATTCTTGAACGTCATCGTCATCGTTATGAAATGAATCCAATTTACAGTGCTGAGCTTCACGCACGCGGATGTTTAGTCGTTGGTCGCGGAACTTATGATTTAGTTGAGGTTATTGAATTGCAAGATCATCCTTGGTTTATTGGAGTTCAATATCATCCTGAATTCGAATCAAGCCCTGCAAAACCCCACCCACTATTTGTGGGCTTTATTGATGCAGCGCTAAAGAAAAATCAAGCCTGATAAATTAAAATAAGCCCTCTGAAATGAATACAGAGGGCTGTGACTTCCTTCGAGAGTATGTAATCTTACGTCCTCTATCCTTTCTTTTGAGATTTTTTCACATTTTCATCATCAGAACAAAAACTTTCAGACCGTTTACGCGTCATAAGTCGTCGAATGATCTTGTTTGACTCAGAAGAAAGCTGACTGGTATCTGAACCTATTCGTGACAAATCATGATATGGTGCATGAAAGCTCACTGGTGGCTGTGACACTCCAAACGTGGCGAGATATTGGATAAGTTGAGGATTATTTGATTGCATTGCGTACATAAGCACAGTACACCCTTGAGTATCAACAGCATCAAGACGAGATCCTGCTTCATGAAGTGCTTTTACAGCCTCTAAACATCCATGTTTTGCAGCCCAAAGAATCATTGCACTATCTTGATGCACCATGAATTTCGCAACATCCTGTATAAAAAGGTTTGTTACGAGGTGGTGTTTACCTAGCTCAACTGCATATTTAATGCTTTTCGAGAGAAGTGAATGAGACAACATTTTTTTTGAAAGTAAAATTTCTATAATCCCAGTACACTCTGAGTCAATAGCATAATCGAGCACACTCTTGCCTGAAAAACTCACAATTGAAGCATCCGACCCTGCTTCAATCAGATACTGAAAGCAATCAGTATGACCTTCTGCAATACAATAAACTAATGCTGTATCACCATTTTCATCTTGCATATCTAAATCCACACCCGTTGCAACAAGCCACTTCATGGCAACAAAAGCATTATTTTGAGATGCTATCATTAATGCAGTTTTTTCGCAGTCCATAGGCATATTCAAATCTACCTGAGCCTTACTCAGAAGTTCTAGTGCTTCAACTGAGTTATTTTCAACCACATGCAGCAATGGAGTTTCATTAAACATATCCTTCACATTAACATCCGCACCTGCCTCAATAAGGAGGCGCATTGCTTCTAGATTGTTATTTTCAGACACATATAGCAATGGAGTATGCAAAAAAACATCATGGGCATTAACATTTGCACCAGCAGTAACAAGTAATTCAATCGCTTTGAAATTGTTATTCTTAGCCGCATGTAATATTGGAGCGCCCTGCTGATTACCTCGCACATTCAGATCTGCTCCAGCTATAATGAGCAACTCGATCGCTTTTAAGTTATTATTTTTAGCAGCATATTGTAAAGCGGTGTTATTTTGAGTATCAGCAGCTTTAATACATGCAACAGCATTTGGATTAATCTCATGTAAGCCCTGGAAAGGATACATCAAAGCCTCCAAAGACTCTACAGCATTGCATTCGCAGGCCCATATTAAAGCGTTTTTATTATACGCATCAGTTAATTCAATAGATGCTTGATGATATATTAGTATACGCACCGCATCAACATGATTATTTTCTATTGCATGAAAGAGGAGAGTTTTTTGTTCCTCTCGATCGAGAAAATTTGCATTAACACCATTACTTATCAACACACCCAAAGCATTAGCATATCCCTGCTTAGCACAGAGTATTGCCAAATTTTTCTTCTTAGTTATCGATAATATAGAAATATTTTTCTCAAGCCACTGACACAGCACCGTTTGAGAACAAGGAATGTTCAACAGAGGTGACTGAGATAGCATATGAGTAAGTGCATTATGAATAAAATCTAGTTGAACCCTTAAATCATTATGTGTTTGCTCCCATATATAAGCATTGTACGCTGAAGCGATTTTGTGTTTTAATGCATAAAACACGGGAGCGAAATCTGGCTCCAATCCTGCTTGAAGAGCTGCCTTCATTGTGTTAAAAGACGCTTCAGAATCATGCCAAGCAAGCACCATTTCTAAATGCGCGCGGATCTATAAACGGACCGCCCTCAAGCATTGCCTCAACAATTTCTTCATTGGTTCTGGCAATTTCTGGCAGAACGAGTTCTTTTTCAGTATGTAATTCTTGTCTAACAGCCTGTTGCTGATTTAAAAAAACAACAATTGGATTATTATTATCAACTCCTACAGTAAGCTTGTTATTTGTCATGCTTGCTACTGTAGCATTGAACTCTGTCTCTTTGCTTTTTTTGATTTTTTCATTTGAAAATTGATTTAAATACTTTTGCTTTAAATCTTCTAGATCTGCACGATCTTTGAGCAAAATGCTTGCGCAACCCCGCTTCTTTCAGAGGCGGGTCAAGCAAGCTCTCGGCTTTTGGCCGATATTTTTATTGATTGATTAATTTGTTTTGCAGAAGGCGGTGTTCTTTGATGCTGAATGTAACTCTTGACCACCTCTAAACT